>JAKEHO010000081.1 GCA_022614965.1 Gammaproteobacteria bacterium | reverse complement strand
GCGATGGCGAAGAGAATGATTACTGTCTCCGGGCGACCCAAAGGGATTGGCAATTGGCGGTTGCCGATGATTGCTATGTCTTTCATGCGCAGTGCAAGAGCTATACACACGAACGGCGTGCCGAGCTTAGTCGTTTGGCGGGAGAAGCACTTGCTAACAAGCATGGACACGCCCGTATTGGAACAAGGCGGCCGGTAAGGTGATGGCGGGATTGACTAAGCGCCGGGCGGCGGAAGCGGATTTTTCCGGTCGCGGGTGGCGGCAATGTTAAACCCGCAGCCGCTCGGCGACCCAGGCGTTCAGGCTCACTCCGGCGCGGGCGGCGGCTTGGGCGATGGCGGCGTGCTGCTCGGGGGGCAAGCGCATCCTCGGGCTCAAGATGCGCTTATGTCGCGCTGATGGCCGAGCGGGGGGGCAGCGCGTGAGTAATTTCATGGAGTTTACGAGAGCACTGGATATCGCAACAGGAGTTTTTGATCGTTATCGTGAAGAACGACCGAAATGGTATCGACTAATAGATGGCACGCCGATCATAAATGATCTCGGGGTTCGTATGGCCGAAGCCCTATCTCGGCGAGATGCTGAACGAGCCCGCTATCGAGTTCGCTGTGGGCGGTGCCTATAGAATGGACGACGGGCGCGAGTTTTGGGTCGATGCAACCGTAGCGCGCGAGATTGCGCGAAGGATTGTGAGCCGAGAAGTGGATATCCAATCGAAATGCAGTGAATAAGCGAATTAAACTATGATAGAGTGTGCTGGTGGCGCGTTTTCACCGCCCCGCCGTTGTAGGTCATTCGCGGTTAGACTGACTGGGACAAACCTGCGCTTGCTGGCAGGCAGGGTCGGGAGGAATGACGATGTCAAAGAACTAATATCTGCCGCAGCCCTTCATCAAGGGCTTCCATATCCTCTTTGGAGAGGTGACCTGCAGGCGCTTGTAATCGGGCCTTATCGATTGCCCGGATCTGATCGCATGCTGCGCAAACCCGCTTACCCAGGCATTGGACAGCGATGGTCAATGGTGGTCTAGCCTTAGCCGAGGTAGAAAGCGGCACGACTACGACTGTGCGCCTGGCCCGGTTGATCGGCGCGGCGCCTACCAGTACACACGGGCGGCTCTTGCGGATCTCCGAGCCTTGCATGGGATCGAGGTTGACCCAATAGACATCACCACGATCCATTCTCTATGCCGTCTCCTTGGGTTACTTCCCAATCCTTCATCTCCTCGTGCAACGACTCATCGGCCTCAACTTTCAGGGCGCACCGGTAAAGGGCCTCTTCGCGTCTTTTGATCTCGTGCTCCAGGAGGAGGGCCATGACCCGGCTTCGGTGCTTGGGTGGGATGCTAGCCCGCATGCGGGTGACTAGTTGATCCGGTAAGGAAAACAAGACTTTTCCCATGAATGCCGCTCTCGGATTTATAGATATCTTATATATTATATACTACTGACCCGTGAATAGACTACGACACCATGATTCTTGAAAAAATTGTCGTGTTGGCGGCATGCGTTTTAATAAACGTATCGGCTTACGCTGAAACATTCCACGCCAAAGTTATTGCCGTAAGTGACGGCGCAGACGACCAGGCGCGAAGTCGTGGGCCGCTACCGCGGCTCGTTCATGGGTCTCATCTGGTCGTTTGTCAACCCGGTACTAATGCTGGCCGTTTACACCTTCGTTTTCAGCGTTGTATTCTAACTACGTGGTGGATGCAATCAACGGCAATCCCGATGCCGCTTTGATCTATTCGGATGAAGACAAGATCGATGAACATGGGCAGCGTCGCGATCCTTACTTCAAGCCGGATTGGAATCTCTATCTATTCCGTTCGCACAATGTGATTTGTCATCTCGGCGTGTACAAAAAATCGCTTCTTGATGGGGTTGGTGGCTTTCGGGTCGAGTTTGAAGGCGCACAGGATTATGAATCTGGCCTTACGTTGCACTGAACGCTTGACCAGGGAGCAGATCGTTCACATCCCCAGAGTGCTTTACCACTGGCGTATCCACCGTGGTAGTGCTGCTCATTTCGAGAGTAATGCGAAACCTTACGCATACATCGCAGGTGAAAGGGCGATCAACGAGTCTCTGGCTCGTAAGGGGATTGCTGGTCGGGCAGAAGCCCTCATCAAACAACGTAGTTACCGGGTGCATTATGAGCTAGCGGCCCCCTTGCCCTTGGTCAGCCTGATCGTTTCCACCCGGAATGGTCGCGCATTGGTACGGCGCGTAATCGACCTCCTCGATGTTCTCGATGGCGACGCTGTGGCCATGGTATTTCGCCACCAGTTGGTCCCGAGTGGCGTGGTCTATGATCCTCACGCACCAGTTGCCGTTTTACCGCCCCTTTGAGGTGGACCGGAACACAGCTCTTGCGTGTTAACTTGCTCCGGAGATCATTGCGGCTTGCGATTGGTCATTCCGGTAGCTTAGGGGCAGCCTTTAGTAAGGCCATCCAGATATTTCAGCGAGAAGGGTGGCAAGGGGTTCGAGTCAGAATCCGCATTCTGTTGGGACGAGACCCAGGGTCCCGCTCAGGCGTTGCCACTCCTACTTTAATAAAGCGAAAAAACTCCTCGGATCGCAACGCAAAGGAAGTGACTGCGCACCAGCAGAATGTGGATATTATTGTGTACGCACACAACGCACCGGAAGATGTTCGACGCTGTCTCGAATCGGTTTTATCCCGGACGCTTCCACCTTATAACCTCATTATTGTCGATGATGGCAGCGGGCTGGAAACGAAGTCGTACTTGGAACAGTTTGTCGTTGG
>JAKEHO010000080.1 GCA_022614965.1 Gammaproteobacteria bacterium | reverse complement strand
GCCTCAAGGGCGAGCTAAAGCTCGTCCAATTTTGTTCCCGACAAAATTTTCGAGTGCCTCCGAGCGCGCCAAACAATAAATCATAGAAAGGCTCTGCGCGGACCAGACCTTTCTGTTACCGGTTTACTCGCGTTGATTGTATTCAAGCACAAGTAACACGGCCCCGTAGGCCAGGGTGCGGAGCACAAAGTACACCGCGCCGGCCAGGACGCCGACCGAAGGGGGCAGCTCGAGATAGGGCGCGATGAATGCTAAAAGAATCTCACGGACCCCGAGGTTACCAGGCGTCAGGGTGATCTGCGCCAGCACCGTCAAAGCAACAGCGAAGTATGCGGCCTGGAGTAGGTCGATACCGTGTCCCATACCCCGCAGAAGACACCAGAATCCCATCAGGAACGACACGAATAATCCACATGCGATGGCAAAGAGTGAAGGTAGCCGTACCAGATACGCAAATAGCATGTACCGTTGCAGGACGTAAGCCCCCAATGCTGCAAGAGTCAGAAACGCCAGCATGAAAGCCACACCAAAAATCATCCACACGAATGCAGCTGCGGCGACCATGAAGGAGATCAGCGTGGCTGCCAGCATAAAGCGTAGATAGTCGTGCCATTTAAGGCCGTATTTTTTGATCATGGCCTGCAGTAACAAAAGTGTGCCGGTCCTGGCGGGCAACAGCGAGTTGAGTATGGCCTTGCGCGTCGTGAAGAGCGTGGGCCAGCCCCACTCGAAGCGGACGCCATGGTGATGCAGGAACACATTAAACTGCACTACCTGGAGAAGCAGCTGCACCAGGAAGAGCAGGGCCGCAAGAGACACCCAAATGGGATCCATCTGCCAGGTCTCTGGAGGCGCTTTATGGACGGCATAGACGATTGCAACCGCAAAAAGGATATAGCCCGCCCAGCGTCTGAGGAGGGCAAATCGCTGTCGCTTCCTCTCCGCTTCAATTGTCATTCCGAGTTGTCACCGTCTAATTCGCGCAATCGTTGTTGTATCTTCTTGGTGATATCTTTGGGCAGTACCAGGCGGTTGGAAAGCGGGAAGGAGTCAGGGATCCGCGCATCGTCGTAGCTCTGGTAGTCGGGCAGTGGCAACCAACCGGCGAGCTTTGCAACCACTTTGCGGGGATGCTGGCACAAGTCCTCATAATGGAGCTGCATCAAACGTCCCGGTGCGTAGACCGGCAGTTCGGCGGACAGGATGCGTTCAGTCTGGCAGATCTGTTCTGCGACTTGATACCAGAGCGGCGCGGTGCGAAGGGTGTCGACATTGGGGGGCTTTATCGACCACCAGTCACCGGGCCTGGAGCGATTACGGCGAGCCAGGTAGAGAGACTGACAGGTCATCATCCGGTCGCGCCGCACGTGGATGAAGCGGGCATGTGGAAAGATCTGGGCTAAGGCGCTGGCGCACATGGACAGATAGACGCATTTGAACACGAAGGGTTTGTGGACGATGGCGGATATGGAGGCCACAGCCTGTTGCAAGCCGTCAAACGCGCTCGTGTCGAGTCCCTCCGGTGCTACGTAATGGCCCTGCGGCCCTTGCCTAGGAAACCAGCGGAACCAGAAATTGGCATGTTCGGATGGTGCCAGAAACCCGCGTATGTTCCCGTAGCGCGATTCGAACGTTGGCCGTGGCCGCTTGAGCCACGGGCGCAGCGATCGGGCGACCAGATTGGGCATTCCGTAGAGATAACCCATGATGGCGGTAAAGTAAGCGACGCGAAACTGTTGGGCAATGACCTGGTAGGCGAGGGTCGTTCCCGATCGCGGCGGGCCCACTATAAAGAGCGGGGCAGGTGATGCTGGATCGGCTGCCGCGGCGAAGAGTGGATCGACTCTTGCGAGGCCGGAATTAACGAGGTCAAGGCCGCTCCTGGCCCATCTTTGGATGCCCGTGGTCAGCAAGGACGGAGGCTGGCCTGAAACCGTGACATCGGTCCTGTCGGTGTCTAAGCTGTCGGCGGAGTTGCAGGAGCGTTTCCCCTCGCGGGTCATGACGTAGTCGTCTCCCGTGCACGCGTGACCGCGGCAACCACGTCTTTCATGTCCTGATCACCCACTGGTCCCTGAATTCCACTAGGCTCGCTCAGCAATGCAGTTTTCCGCCTGCGGGATGGCGAGGATGTCAAACTGACGCCACTTCTGCATGTGCTGGCGCTCGATCACTTGCCTTTTAGGTCGTTTTCGCTATTCACTTTGTGACACGTGTAACCGACTTCCTTTAAGACATCAAACAGGGCCTCGCGCTCAGCGCTTGTCAATTTTTTGAGCACCTCGCACTTCACGACCGGACGATACTCCTTGAGAATGTTGATGATCGACTCAATGACTTGTTTGTCGTAGCCTTCCGTGTCGATCTTGATATAGGAGAGCTTGTCTAATCAATCAGCATACTGCTCCCGGAGCAGCGTATCGCAGTTACGCCCTTGCACTTCGAGTGGGTAACGGTGTTCATGGGGTTGATTTTCTATTTGTGACAGATAACCGCCGTTGCAAAACGGAGCGTCCGAGTGATGGAAGGTGAAGGTCCCATCAGTTTCGTCACGGCGATATCGAGCGGAACAATATTGGTCTTGTCTTTGTACAGTGACGCGTTTTTTGCAATATTTTGAACACATACGGATTCGGTACCAGGCCGAGTGTGCAAACCGGTGCGCCAGCCGCGAATGCCATTGGATTGAGTTGGGGACGTGCCTTGTTTCTGGTTGGGGTGGCTAAGCTCATTGCGGCCCCGTATGGCAGGGCATTTCTCGATGCGATGGCTTCGGTCTATCCGGGTTATACAGCGCAAGCGTCCGTGGATCAGGTCATTCTTGACATCCTTTATGGCGTGGTGGATGGCGCCGTTGGCGGGGCGATCCTCGCTTGGCTTTATGAGCACTTCGCGAAAGCCTAATGCTCTCTGGATCTGGGACACGCAGGCCCCTCGGGCACGGATGTGCTTAGCGCAATGGATGTATCTTGGCCGGAGGGCGACTCTCCTGCAACGCACGCCTTGAGCATCTGGGACGCCCGCTCGCTCAAGGCCCTTAGCACCCGCTCAAGTTCTTGCCGCTTCTCTTCCCGCATGCCTTCGGTTGCGTCCGTGGGCACCTCAAGCGGGGCGCCAATTGCGATCGCGACGTGGCTGAACGGTTTGGGGATCTGCGTGCGATCCCAGCTGCCGACGGTCCAATACCGCGCCGCTTCAATATGAAATGGCAGAATTGGTTGGCCGGTGGTACTGGCTAGCCAGACTAACCCCGGCTGAACGTGCCGGGCCGGGCCTCTCGGGCCGTCGACCGTGAACGCCGTCGGTAATCCGTCGGCCATGGCGCGCTTGAGCTGGATTATCGCGCGCCGCGCGCCGCGCGAGGTGGAGCCACGCACGGTGCCGTAGCCGAACCTCTGGATGATCCGCGCGATCCACTCGCCATCAAAATGCTCGCTGGTAATGACGACAATCCCGCGCTGGCGCCAGTAGTAGGTGCCACACAGGATCCGACCGTGGTAGAAGGCGAAAATTGGTTGGTGACCACTCTGGAGAATGGACTCGAAGTGATCGATCCCTTCGACGCGCCACCGCAGCGTTCGACCAAGCAGCGCAATGAACCAAAAGCCCAATGCCGCGATCATGGCGGCTTTGAGTCGTCTCAAGCGCGACAGTTGCAAGCGGGCCGCCGCCATAGTGAGTGCCTCGTGCCCAGGTTGGTGCCCCTTTGAAATTGACTACGATGCTAAGATGGCAGAGCTACGACATTACGTCGATGTTGTCAATGGGTAAGGCGTTAAAAGTAGCTGAGTGCCTTGAAATTGAGGTTGGCTTATTCCGTCTTCCATCCAGGTGGTCGGATTTCGAGGGCATGCCTCGAAACATTCGCTTCCGCGTTCTGGTTCATTATCTTGCTTAGGCTTCCTTTCTGATTTGGTTTTCCGCCTGCGGGATGGCGAGGATGTCAAACTGCCGCCATTTCTCCATGTCTTCTCGTCCAATTAACTCGCCTCTCAAGTCGTCTTCATTATTTACTTTGTGGCACACATATAACCGGCATTACGTAAGGCGTCAAACAACGCCTCGCGCTCAGCGCTCGTCAATTTTTTGAGTACCTCACACTTCACGATCGGACGATTCTCCTTGAGAATTTTGATGATCGACTCAATCACTTGTTTGCCGTAGCCTTCCGTGTCGATCTTGATATAGGAGAGCTTGTCTAACCAATCAGCATACCGCTCCCGGAGCAGCTTATCGAGGTTACGCCCCTTTACATCGAGTGGATAGCGGTGTCTGTGACTTTGATCTTCGATTTGTGAAAGAAAACCGCCGTTACAGTAGGATGCGTCCGAGTAATGGAAGGTGAACGTGCTATCAGTAGTTGTGGCGGCGATATTGAGCGGCACAATGCTGGTCTTGTCCTTATTCAGCGATGCGTTTTTTCCCAATATCTTAAACACATACGGATTGGGCTCCAGGCCTAATGTTAGGCCAGATGGGCCGGCTGCCAGCGCCACTGGAATGGTGGTGTCGCCCGTGTGTGATCCGACATCAATGACCATATCACCTGTCTTAACAAAGCGCCTTAGCTCATTGATGTTCTCTTGTTTTATCTCTTTAGGGCCTTCTCTTGGGTGCAACCACTGCGCATATTCGATGTAACCGTCATTGAGGAGTTGAAAACTTTTGATCTTATAACCGTAGATCGCAAAGGTATCTTTTGCCTTCCTTCGTTGGACAGCCCTAATCACTACGACTGAGATACCGGCGGCAAAAAGTACAACGAGCGAAAGTAAAATAATATTGACCATGCCCTATTGAAATCACAAACTCTGGTGTAGCAGGCCGGAAGATGTGGTTAGATTAGTGAAGTAGTGCGGTTTGTCAAATGGGGGGAGCACACGCAATGCTGGGATCCTGGTTCAAGCTGAGCGCACACGGCACGGACATCCGAACCGAGGTGTTGGCCGGGATCACGACGTTTCTGACCATGGCCTACATCACCTTTGTTAATCCGAGCATCCTCGCCGATGCGGGCATGGACTTTGGTGCCGTATTTGTCGCGACCTGTCTTGCGGCAGCGTTTGGCACGCTCGTTATGGGCCTTTACGCCAATTATCCCATCGCACTCGCCCCGGGGATGGGTCTTAATGCATTTTTCACGTACGGTGTCGTGCTCGGCTTGGGGCAGAGTTGGCAGGTGGCCCTTGGCGCGGTGTTTATATCCGGTGTTTTGTTTATCGTCCTCAGTGTCCTGCCGATTAGAGAGTGGATCATCAACTCGATTCCAACCACACTGAAGATAGCCATTTCCACGGGGATTGGGTTGTTTCTCGCCATCATTGCGCTGAAGAACGCGGCAATCGTCGTCGCCCATCCAGTGACTCTGCTGAGCCTGGGGGATCTTATGGCCCCGAATGCGCTACTCGCGCTCGTCGGCTTCTTTTTGATTGTTGCCCTTAGCCGGAATCGGGTTCCTGGTGCTGTCGT
>JAKEHO010000079.1 GCA_022614965.1 Gammaproteobacteria bacterium | reverse complement strand
AGGGCCATCGCCATCTGCCGCGGGCGGGCCACCGAACGGCTGCGACGTTTAGACAAAAGCTCGGAGACCCGAACTTTGTAATATTCAGCGACGGTCTTTTGAATATTCTCCATCGTGACTTGCTTCTCCTGAAGTACCAATAGGTCCTTGAGGGCCTCGTTGGCAAACTCCAACGTGAAGGCCTTGCCGGTCAGTCGGCCATTGGCGACCACTCGGTTGAGCGCCCCTTCTAGCTCGCGCACATTGGAGCGAAAGCGCTTGGCGATGAAAAAGGCTACCTCATCCGGAAGCGTTATGTGTGCCTGACTGGCCTTGCTCTTCAAAATGGCCACTCGCGTCTCGAGCTCCGGCGGCTCAATCGCTACGGTGAGCCCCCATCCCAAACGAGACTTCAAGCGCTCCTCAAGGCCTGAAACCTCTTTGGGATAGCGATCGCATGTCAGTACAATTTGATGCTGACCTTCGAGCAGTGCGTTAAACGTATGAAAAAACTCCTCTTGGGAGCGCTCTTTGCCAGCAAAGAATTGGATGTCATCGATCAGCAAGGCATCTACAGACCGGTAATAGCGTTTGAACCTATTCATGGCATTATGCTGTAGTGCCTTAACCATATCGGCGACAAAGCGCTCTGAGTGGAGATAGGTAACTGTGGCAGACGGGTTATCACGCAGGATCATGTTTCCGATCGCGTGCATGAGATGCGTTTTGCCCAAACCAACGCCGCCGTAGATGAACATCGGGTTATAGGCGTCTCCGGGGTTTTCGGCGATTTGTAACGAGGCAGCCCGTGCTAACTGATTGGATTTTCCCTCAACAAAGTTTTCGAACGTGAAGTGCGGGTTCAGGCCCGTAGCGGATCGCCCCTCCTGAGGCCGTCTCACCTCGTCCGTTGCTGTACCGATCTGATTGCTAAGCGGGTCCCGTGGCGCCTTAGGAACGCGGCTGCCGACCTCAATACGCACTTCAAACGCTGGGCTGTCTTGTACTTGACGCATCAGTTCTTTGATGCGCGCAAAATATTGTTCGTTAACCCAGTCTTGGACGAATCGGTTGGGTGCTAAGAGGCGCAAAAAGCCGCCATCTTCAATGGCATGGAGGGGACGAATCCAGGTGTTGAATTGTTGTGGTGAGAGTTCTCCTTCCAATCGATTGAGACATTGTTGCCATAACGAGACCCCCACGGTAGACCCCCTGCAATGGATTCAAACGATGTGCGGAAGAGTGAGTGAAGTGTATACCTGATAGGAACACTTATCCACATCCAGTTTTGTATTATTTCTCTGCGTCCGAATATTGACAATTCATTTTGATGGCCAGTACCATTCATCGTTTTTCATTGTCCAGCTTTCCTATCCGAATCACATCTCTAAGCGATGAAACGGACCTTCCAACCGAGCAGAATCAAGCGCAAACGCCGACACGGGTTCCGCGCGCGAATGTCTACAAAGGGTGGCCGATTAGTCCTCAAGGCGCGCAGGGCCAAGGGGCGGAAGAGACTCAGCGCGTAGAATGTACCACAGTGGATCGGAAGGTCCGAGGCGTTAGTAAAGAGAAAAGACTCCGCCGCTCAAAGGATTATCAGCGCGTCTTTGAGTCTTCTTGTCGTTCCGTTGATGGATGGCTCGTGGTGCTGGCCAGGGAAAATGGTCTTGATCATTCGCGGCTCGGCTTCGCTGTTTCCAGAAGTCATGTCAAGACGGCGGTAAATCGGAACCGCATTAAACGCGTTGCGCGGGAGAGCTTCCGCCTCCATCAAACGGACTTGCGTGGACTCGATCTCGTGATTGTCACGCGAAAATCCACAGAGGGCGCGACTAATCAGTTACTGTTGTCATCCCTTAAGCACCACTGGCGAAGAGTTATCTCATGCAGAAATTCCTAATTAATAGTGTTCGCCTCTATTGTTATTTCATAAGTCCGCTCCTGGGCGCGCATTGTCGCTTTTATCCGACGTGCTCATCGTATGCTAGAGAGGCAATCGAACAGCACGGGGTGGTGATCGGCTTGGGGCTCGCTTTGTGGCGACTGTGTTCGTGCCATCCGTTTCATCCCGGCGGCTATGACCCGGTGCCTTCCAAAGTGATCAAACGCGGCAATGGAGACGACTAGATTAATTCTGCTTGCTTCCTTAGGGCTAGTCCTACTCCTGATTTGGCAGGCGTGGGAGCAAGAGAATGCGCCGCTGCGGCCCAAGGCCGAAACCCCCATCGAGCGCAAAAGGGCAGTCGAGGAAGAGGACGACATACCCACAGCAGCGGTTGCCGAGCAGGGAGCGCCTTTACCAGCGACAGGGCAACCTGTTGAAACTATGCTCGAGAGCGACCGCCGTATTCATGTTCGAACGGATGTACTGGATGTGGAAATCGATACCCGCGGGGGCGACATTCGCAAGGTCGACCTGCCGAGATATCCGGTAGCGGTTAACGAGCCCAATACACCGTTTGTATTGATGAACGATGAGCCACCAGCGATCTTTCTTGTGCAGGGTGGTTTGCTGAGCCGCAACGCGGCGCCGACCCATCACGCGGCCTATCATGTTTCCGAAACGGATTATCGTCTTGAAGAGGGCAGCGACGAGGTCCGTGTGCCCATGACCTGGGTATCGGATGAAGGTCTCGCTGTGACAAAGGCATACACCTTTCATCGAGGAAGTTACCTGATTGATGTGTCATATGAGGTGGAGAATCACACGCAGCGAGCGTGGCAAGGGCGAGTTTACGGCCAACTGCAACGTAACAACGGGGATAGCACCATACAACAGAGATTCATCTATACGTATACGGGCGCGGCGATCTCAAGCCCAGACAAACGTTACGAAAAGATAAATTTTGACGACATGAAGGAGCAGGAGCTGAGCCGCGATATCAAGGACGGGTGGTTAGCCATATTGCAGCATTATTTTGTTGCCGCTCTGATACCCGATCCCGGTGCGGAATATCATTACTACACGAGGGTTCTCAAACACGGGCGCTACGTCGCGGGACTGTATGGTCCGGATGAGAACGTCGCATCGGGTGGGCGAGGCGCATTTCAATTGAGATTGTATGTGGGACCGAAGATCCAAAAGACGCTGGCGTCGATCGCGCCAGGGCTCGATCTCACAGTGGATTATGGCTGGCTGTGGTTTATCGGTCAGCCCCTGTTTTGGTTATTGCAGAAGCTTTATGCGGTTACTGGCAACTGGGGTTGGGCGATCGTACTCGTTACAATTGTTGTCAAAGCGCTTTTTTACCCGCTGTCCGCGGCAAGCTATCGATCGATGGCGAACATGCGACGGGTACAACCTAAGATGATGGCTATTCGCGAGCGTTTCGGTAATGACCGAGGGCGCATGAATCAGGCCATGATGGAACTCTACAAGGAGGAGAAGATCAACCCGCTTGGCGGATGTTTGCCAATCGTCGTGCAGATCCCGGTTTTTATTGCCCTATATTGGGTATTGCTCGAGAGTGTGGAGTTGCGCCAGGCGGATTTTGTGCTGTGGATCCATGACCTGTCGACGCGTGATCCCTATTTTGTATTGCCTCTGTTGATGGGCATTAGCATGTTCATGCAACAGAAGCTTAATCCTGTGCCGATTGATCCGGTACAGGCAAAGGTGATGCAGTTAATGCCGATCATATTTACGTTCTTTTTCGCCTTTTTCCCATCGGGCTTGGTGCTTTACTGGGTAGTGAATAACATCCTATCGATCGGCCAGCAGTGGCTAATTACGCGAAGACTTCTGGAAGTGGGGCAAACTGCCTAGCATCACATCATCACGAACCGCCTCATAGACCATGCCCCACACCCCGGATACGATCGCCGCAGTGGCCACACCACCCGGCCGGGGCGGGATCGGGATTGTCCGGATCTCCGGTCCATTAGTTGGACAAATTGCCCGCGCGCTCGTTGAACGCCCCTTCACGCCGCGTACGGCGCAGTTTTCTGTTTTTAAGGATGATAGAGGGGAGGTGATCGATTTTGGCATCGCATTACTGTTCCCCGGGCCGAAATCCTTCACTGGCGAAGATGTCTTGGAGTTGCAGGGACATGGGGGTCCTGTTGTCATGGACGTGCTGTTGCGGCGAATCATCGAGCTCGGTGCCCGCCTCGCGCGCCCGGGTGAGTTTTCGGAACGAGCCTTCCTTAATGGAAAATTGGATTTGGCGCAAGTCGAAGCAATCGCTGATTTGATTGACAGCGCTTCGCAGCAGGCAGCTCGCTGTGCGATGCGCTCACTGGAAGGCGCGTTTTCGAGCAGGATTCATGCGTTGGTTGATTTGCTAGTTGACCTGCGTGCGCACATAGAGGGCGCGCTGGATTTTCCAGAGGAGGAGATCGACTTTCTCAACGATTCGGCGATCGAAGCGACGCTGCATTCATTTATAGAGCAGGTGGATCGGCTCAATGCCGAGGCGGAGCAAGGGTGTTTGCTGCGCGAAGGGATGCGGATCGCGATCATCGGCCGCCCAAACGTCGGCAAATCGAGCCTCTTGAACCGTCTTGCGGATCAGGACTTGGCTATCGTGACCTCAATCCCGGGCACGACACGCGACGTCATCCGCGAAGAAATCCTCATTGACGGGTTCCCGATCCACGTTGCGGACACGGCGGGCCTGCGATTTGCGAGTGACGAGGTGGAAGAGGAGGGAATTCGGCGCACATGGGAGGCGGTAGGGCGATCGGATCGCATTTTGTTTGTCGTGGAATGCAAAGAGGTTGTCGACAGCGAAGATCACAGGCTTCTTGGTCGATTGCAGAAAAGTGGCGATGTGACGGTCGTGCACAACAAGATCGATCTCCAACGACGTCAGCCGGGGATGGACGTGCATGATCACTTGCCCAATGTGTATCTATCGGCGAAGACCGGTGAAGGTATTGAGTTATTGCGGGCGCATCTGAAAGAGTGCGCGGGTTACAACGGTGCCATGGGTGAGGGCGGGTTCATGGCGCGACGGAGGCACTTGGATGCGCTTGCGCGTGCACGCGCATTTGCTCAAAAGGGGCTTGAGCAACTTACAGCGCATCGCGCAGGTGAACTCCTCGCTGAAGAACTGCGGCTTGCACAACAGGCTCTCGGCGAGGTCACCGGAGAGTTCACATCAGAGGACCTATTAGCTCAGATCTTTTCCCGCTTTTGCATTGGTAAGTAAGCGCCTGTGGAAGGGAGCCCTGCGCCTTAACTCTTCCCTGTGAACGACACTTATGATGTCACGTTGCCCAATGCGGCGAGCACGTGCTGAGGTTTGATGTCGCGCAGGCAGTTATAGTGGCCGAGCGGGCAGGTCCGCTCGAAGCACGGGCTGCAGGGGAGAGAGAGATACAAGATCGTGGCGTGTGGATGGAGCGGAGGCGTGTAGCCAGGATCAGAGGAGCCAAAGATGGCAACTAACGCGCGGTCAAGACCCGCGGCCAGGTGCATGAGCCCTGTGTCGTTGGTGACTACGGCATTCGCAAGCGACATCAGGTCGATGCATTCGCCGAGGGCCGTGCGGCCTCCCAGATCGAGGCACGCGCCACGCGTCATGGCTTGGATGTCAGCGGTGATGGGGGCGTCTTTGTGGGATCCGAACAGCCAAACTTCCCACCCTTGGTTAAGCATCACGTTCGCGACCTCTGCGAAGTACGGGGCCGGCCAACGTTTGGCCGGACCGTACGCGGCTCCTGGACATAGACCGAGGACCGGTGAGCGCGGCATGTTTTGCCCGAGGCGGGCCAATGCTGCCTGGGCATTGTCTCGCGATATCGCAAGGCGCGGATAGGGGAATGTGGCGGGCGGCTCCTCCTCTCGGTCGAGCCCGAGCGCGACGTATCGGTCCACAGTTCGAGCCAGGACACGAGGGTCGAGCGATCGAATGTCGTTCAGAAGACCGAACCGCGCCTCGCCAAGAAAACCGGTTCGCTGAACGGCCTGAGCGGCGAATGGCACGAGGGCCGATTTGAAGGTACGCGGCAGCACGATGGCCCGGTCGTAACGGCGCGGGCGTAGCGCCTTACCAAGTTGCCAGCGCATTCTGAGCCCCAGTTGTCCATGGTCAAGCGGTAGCAACAGGGCTTCGTTGACTTCAGGCATGCGCGCCAGCAGGGGTTCTGTCCAAGGGGGCGCAAGCACATCGATTAGCCCGTGCGGTTGGCGTTGCTTGATGAGCTTGAACAGGCTCTGCGCCATTACCATATCGCCGATCCATGCTGGACCGACCACCAGGATGTTTTGGGTCTTTTGTGCCTTCACAGCGTCCTGGTCGGTCCGTTAGCACCCGGCCTCGCGTGTCGTAGAAGGGGTAGCTCCCGTTTCACCGCGCATGGGGTGCACGGTGTAAATGGAACAGTGCGACTGTGGGGTTGCAGGTCGGACACCACATCTCAAGGCCACCGCATTTCGTAGTGCCAGTTCGCGCAGGCGTTGCCGGTCAACTGCTTTCCTCCTCAGTTTTAAGGACGAAATCTGCCCCACAATAGGGACACTTCGCCCGCCCCGTCGCCTCGATAGGTAAGTAGACACGCGGGTGCGAGTTCCACAGGCTCATGCAGGGAAGCGGGCAGTGCAAAGGGAGATCTTGGGACGTGACCTCATAGAGGCGCTTGTCGTTCGGCACGCCCTTGCCATCAGACGAGTTTGCCAGCCCGCTTAACATGAAAACGCTACGCGCAATCTCTAGTGGTGAACGTAGGTTAGCCATTCGGGATATTGATGGCGGCGTCCATGGGCCTGATCAAAATACATGCTTTGAAGTTTTTCGGTAATTGGGCCACGTTTGCCCCTACCGATAGGACGGCCATCGAGTTCCCGGATCGGCGTCACCTCTGCGGCGGTGCCGGTGAAGAATGCTTCCTCAGCAATGTAGACTTCGTCACGGGTTATACGTTTTTCGAAGACGGTTAAGCCGATCTCCTCGGCAAGTGTGATGACCGTATCGCGCGTAATGCCGTCAAGCGCCGAGGTCAATTCGGGTGTGTAGAGCTGTCCCTTGCGTACGATGAATATGTTCTCGCCGCTTCCTTCTGATACATAACCTTCGGCATCCAGGAGCAGTGCTTCGTCGTAGCCACAGTCCAAGGCTTCCTGGAGGGCGAGCATCGAGTTCATATAGTTACCGTTGGCCTTCGCCTTACACATGGTGGTATTGACGTGATGCCGCGAATAGGAGGATGTCTTGATGCGGATCCCTTTTTCAAGGCCGTCCGCGCCGAGGTAAGAGCCCCATGGCCAAGCGGCGACCATCGCATGAACCTTGAGGTTATCGGCCCTGAGCCCCATGCCCTCGGGGCCATAGAAGCACATCGGGCGTATGTAACCTGAATCGAGCTTATTTTCGCGCACGCCATCACAACATGCACGACTGATGGTATCTCGATCGTAAGGGATTTTGAGGCGCAGAATGTGCGCCGAGCGAAAAAGCCGCTGTATGTGCTCATGCAGTCGGAAGATCGCGGTTCCTTTTTCCGCTTGATAGGCGCGAATGCCCTCGAATACCCCCATACCGTAATGCAGGGTGTGCGTGAGTACATGGATCTTGGCTTCACGCCAAGGGACCATCTTCCCATCCAACCAGATGACGCCGTCGCGGTCGTCCATTCCCATCTGATGCTCTCCTCGACTTTTTACTTGAACAGGGCTTGCTAGGGGTGCTTTTTTGCGCCACAGCGCTCGTTCCTGTCGGACCGTCTGCCGCCTGCAGTCGCTGCGTCGTGGTGAAGTGTGGCGAGACCGGGCGGCCCCCGTGGCTGGCCGTCTCAAAGCGCCTTATTCCACCACAAATTCGCGGTCAGTGATACCTCCCCCGGCTCAGTGCAACACCAGCAAGACACGAAGGAAAGTTCTGCAAAGTTCTGCATTGACTGATCGATTCGCGCTCGGCAGCGAGGAAGGAGCGATCTACACGGGGCACTTTCAGAATTGAGACAGATGCGCTTCACTTGTTGGGGCGATGTGGCATTGTCGCGGCCCCGCGGTTTTTCACTCGCGCACACAACTACCTGCCATGAGGCATCGAGACGGTTGGCGCTAGTCGCTGTCTGCGCGGCTGCCGAGCGCTTATGGACTTAATCGAATACGGCTTGGTCGAGGCCGGCTGTGCTGTCGAGGCCTATAATGGTTTCTTTTCCTTTTATCCCTTTGAATACGGCCTCCTGCACCTTAGCCCCTGACAGGTTTGCCCCGGAGAGGTTCGCGCCGGTGAAGTCTGCTTTTCTAAGGTCGCAGTTGGACAAATCCGCATTGGTCAGATTGGCGTCTGTCAAGACAGCAAAGTTCATTTCGCAACCTGATAGGTCCGCCCCGGTGAGGTCCGCCCGCGTGAGGTTCACCTTGACAAGAAAGATGCGCAGCTTGCCCATCGGCTGATTCTTCATGTTGGCACCTGCTCGGGCATTGACAAGCTTCGCACCTTCGAGGTCGGAGCGTTCCACGTTCGCAATGATCCGGGCGCCTGAGAGATCCGCTCCCTTGAGATTGGCATCGCCCATCACCACGCCAAACAGACTGGTATTGCGCAAGTTGGTGCCCTCCAGATCAGCGCCCCGCATGATGGTGAGATCCATGTTGGAGTTTTCGAGGTTGGAGCCTTTAAGCGTGACGTTTTTCATGTGGGTTCCGAAAAGATCGGCCCCCTTAAAATCAATCCCGGACATATCCTGGCCCCTGAAATCCTTGTCCCGGAGATCGGGTGCTTGACCAGCGGGTGTGTTGGCGATGATCTCCAGTACTTGCTCGCGGGTGATGGGCTGCCAGGCCTTCTCAGCGGCTAATGTCGTTGTCGCCAGGAGCAGGCCCGCAGCGATCAGGGCGATGGCTGCGGCAAGGGAAATCTTAGGGAGAGCACTGGCTCGCCGGCGCCAGGTTTCACGCTTTGTCATGGTACTCCTCCTTCTGCATGATTGGATGGTTGCTCAAATCAGCTGCGTACACAGTCGATAAGGCCTTTCAACTGAGCCTCCCGGACCAACGAATAGACCGCGCGACCCCTGCGCTTACTTTGCAGCAGTCCCTACCGTCGATGAGACGGGGCTGATCACGGGTGGCAGGCTGCGCAAGGCTGCAAAGTTTTGCGATCTCGTAAACAGTGTACTCACCATTGAAAAGGATTTCGATCATCCGAAGGCGATAGGGATGGGCAAGGCACTTGAGCCGCTCGGTTGCTTCTTTTAGGAGCTCCAAAGGCAAAAGGCCTGCGGCCGATATATAAATAATTTTCTATATATCATTAGTTCAATGTATCAGCAATTCGCCTAGCCTTGAACAGACACATGAGTATGCAGGTGCCGCCAGGCGACGAGGATCCAGTCCAGGGCGACGGGGGTCAGTCGGGGAGGCGGCTTGCGGAGGTGGGGCAGGGGGACTGTCCCAAAACCGATCCGGGGGTTTCTCAACCGGACGCGCGGCCTGAGCTATTCGACGGATCCGGAGGATTTTCAGGATGGGATGGTACTTGTCGCGACACCGAACCCTTGCATGCTGTGTCTGAGCACGCCACTTTTTGCACCCACGCCCGGGCCATCTTAATGGCCTTCGCAAGCCGGCTGCCTGATCGCAGCGATCCTACAGGCATGTGGGCATCGTGATCCGGATTATTTTCCCTTAACAAAGGACGTTTGTGGCAATATCGGGTTACCGTGCGGGCAAAGGATGAGAAAAACAATACAAATAGATGGTCACGAATCTGCCAAGTCGCACTGTCAAGGGTACGAGAACTTATGTTCGCAAGGTACATGACGGTAGCCTTTTCTTCTATAGGAGAGCGGTTGAGGGGATCCGTCGTCTTGGCACCACGCGAGGGCCCAACAACGAGATGGAATTGGATGGAGCTGAGCACCTCATGATCCCTGATCCTGTGAGGATCGGTGATTCGTGGGCTGCAGAGGCGGGGACTGGGATCTTGGAGCGGAGGATTCGTCCCTTTGAGTGGAAATTATTCACACCTGTTACCCCCGTGGTGCGGCACGATAGCATAGAAAGCGTCGATGACACGGTCGGCGTGCCCGCAGGGCAATTTGAACGCTGTCTACGTATTCGCTCTGTCGGGAGTGCGCGTTGTGATTCGAAGGCACGCGCACAGGGATCCGATATTCGATCTGAGATCATAGACGGGTATGCCGCCGGTGTTGGGCTTATCAAGACTCTGCAGAAGGAAAAGTCGAAAAGTGCTCTGCTCCGTCCAGATGAATATCTATTATAACTTGAGTTAATCAACTAGATAGATAGAGCGCAACTGACGGGAACCAGCGGATCAATGACTGCCAAAAAGATTTTGCTCATCGTGATCCTTGGCGCGTTGGTGTTCGGGTTTTTCACTTTCGACCTCGGTCAATATTTCGACTTGGGGTACTTCAAATCGCAGCAGGCGGCGGTCGACGCATACTATGAAGCGCATCCGTCGAAGACGCTCGTGATCTTTTTCTGCGTTTACGTAGCGGTGACGGGACTGTCACTGCCGGGTGCTGCCCTGATGACCCTGATCGGCGGGGCTATGTTCGGCCTATTGTGGGGCACGGTCATTGTCTCGTTCGCCAGTACCATCGGTGCGACGTTGGCATTTCTGATATCGCGATTCCTGCTGCGTGATGTGGTACAGAGGAAGTTCCAGGATCGGCTGAAATCAATAAATGAGGGTATCCAGAAGGACGGGGCGTTTTACCTATTTGCATTGCGGCTAGTGCCCGCTTTTCCATTTTTTGTGATCAACCTGGTGATGGGACTTACGCCAATGCGCGCAATGACGTTCTTTTTTGTCAGCCAAGTGGGAATGTTAGCCGGCACCATTGTGTATGTAAATGCGGGTACTCAGATCGCCAGGGTAGACTCGCTCGCTGGCATTCTTTCTCCAGGGCTCATTGGCTCATTTGTCTTGTTAGGGGTCTTTCCGCTTATTGCGAAAATAGCGGTGGAGTTCATGAGAGCACGTAGGACACTGCAGCGTTATGCGAAGCCCAGAACATTTGACTGTAATGTTGTTGTGATTGGTGCGGGATCTGCAGGGCTGGTCGCCGCTTACATTGCAGCGGCGGTGAAAGCCAAAGTGGCGCTTGTTGAGAAGCACAAGATGGGTGGGGATTGCTTAAACACGGGCTGTGTGCCCTCAAAGACGTTACTTCGATCGGCGAAGTTCATTGCCCGTGCGCGCAGGGCAGAGCAGCTAGGCTTGAAGGCTGTACAGGCCGAGTTCGATTTTGCTGGCGTGATGGAGCGTGTTCAGCGTGTCATCAAGACCATTGAGCCCCACGACTCGGTGGAGCGCTACCGCAAGCTCGGGGTTGAGTGTATACAGGGTGAGGCCAAGATCAGATCGCCCTATCGAGTCGAGATTAATGGCAAGACACTGACCACATGCAGCATCGTTATCGCGACCGGTGCAGAGCCCTTGGTCCCGCCGATTGGTGGACTTCGGGATGTCGGTTTCCTGACCTCCGATAACGTATGGGAACTGCGTAGCTTGCCCAAGCGCCTCGTCGTCTTGGGTGGCGGGCCCCTAGGCTGTGAGTTGACACAGGCGTTTGCCCGTTTGGGTAGTCAGGTCACGCAAGTTGAAATGGCACCGCAGATCTTGATTCGTGAAGATCCGGAATTCTCATCCATGATCACACAGTGCTTCCGCAATGAAGGGATCGACTTGCGTGTTAACCATCAGGCAAAGGAATGTCGCATAAAGAACGGCCAGAAAGTGCTCATTTGTGAACACCAAGGGGAGGATGTCAGCATCGAATTTGACGAATTGCTGGTCGCTGTCGGGCGCAGAGCGAACACTCGTGGCTTTGGGTTAGAGGAGCTCGGGATTGGCACAAACGCCCAAGGCACTCTGGAAGTCAATGAATATTTGCAAACGGTGTATCCAAACATCTATGCGTGTGGTGACGTCGTGGGTCCCTTCCAATTTACCCATGTGGCCGCCCATCAGGCGTGGTACGCGGCGATCAATGCGTTGTTCGGGGGACTCAAAAAGTTCAGAGTCGACTACTCGGTGATCCCCTGGGCAACATTTACGGATCCGGAGGTCGCGCGGGTTGGGATTAATGAACAGGAAGCAAAGCAGCGAGGGATCGCCTATGAGATCAGCACGTTTGGGATTGATGATCTGGACCGCGCCATTGCCGATGAAGAAGCGCACGGCCTGATTAAGGTGCTGACTGTACCGGGAAAGGACAAGATTCTTGGGGCGACGATCGCCGGCGACCACGCGGGCGACCTTATCGCTGAATTCGTGACAGCCATGCGCCATCGCATCGGTCTAAACAAGATCCTGCGCACCATTCATGTCTATCCCACCCTAGCAGAGGCCAACAAATACGTGGCAGGCGAGTGGCGACGCCAACACGCACCTAAAGGCCTATTACGCTGGATTGAGCGCTACCACGCTTGGCGGCGACGCTAATGGCTTTCCTGATCTTGACAGAGGAGCGGTGTGGTTGAACGGCGCAGGTATCGGATGACTATTGACAATCGGCTTTTGATCTTTCGCAGCGCTTCACTACAGCCATCCACTTGTCTCCCGACGACAGTTCTCATAATGATCGCCACCCGCTTTCAGTTTTAACTTCTGATCAACGGGGACTGGCTTTTTCAGCATATAAGTCTGTTGAATGACACGTGGGGTTGCTGAGCGATCGCAAGATAAGGGGTTGCGAGCGCCAGGTGCCTGCGATATTCTGCATAAATGCGCACCGTAGTCTTGGTGTTGAGTCTTTTTTTCTTCGCGTGCCCGTCAGCGGAAGAGGCATACAAGTCCGTCGATGCCGAGGGCAATGTCAGTTACTCTGATGAGCCATCTCCAGGCGCCGAACAGATCGATGTACCGGAGGCGGTGACGCCTGAAGCACCGGCGCCACCGACGCTTAAGCAGATCGCGCCAAAGCCCACAAATAACTTTGCCGGTTATCGCGAGGTGGAGCTCGTGATTGCATCGGGTGAAGACCCAAACAGTGCTTGGGAGGAGACGGGGTCGTTGCCAATCAGCGTGAGGTTGGTGCCAACGCTACAGGCGCAACTTGGCCATACGCTGGAATTATTCGTGGACGGCAAGGTGAATTCCCCGCCCGGTACGACTACGAGTTTCGAGGTTCCGATGGCTGATCTCGATCCGGGGGAGCACAGCTTCCAGGCGGTTGTGCTGAACTCGGAGGGCTACGAAGTGGGCAAGTCGGAAATCGCCACCTTGTATGTTCATCACCACACTCGCCATCGTTAATAAGTATGGCAGCCCCTCGCTCGCGATCTTACCTTTTAAGAATTTCCACCCATTGTTATCCGTTCGCTGATCAGTCAACTTGGGTTGGGCCTACGGGGCTCGCAGACTGATCATTTGAATGAGGCGATTCCTCATTTATGGGAGTTTGTCTCAATAAGAAGCGTCAGCGACTTCTAAGCTGCATGGTGATGTCGCGCAGGAGGGTTTTGACGGCAAGTTCGGCCCGCTTGCGCGCGGCTTCAGCCTTTTCCTTGATGCGCTGCATGTGGGCCCTCTGTCGTTCAAGGATCTCGGGTGGGAACTGCTTGGCTTCCATTTTTTCATACTCCATTCGCCAGTCCTCTACTTCCTTTTCCAGCTGCTTGCGCAGTTGTTCCTGGTATTTGCGCTGCCTGATGAGCTGCTCTTCGCTGGCCCTTCTGGCGGTCTCCGCCTGCTTTTGGATCCGTTGGGCTGCTTCGAGTTGTTTGCTGGCCTCACTGGCCTCAGCCTGTCTCGCATGAATCTTGGCGCGGAGCCGCTTCTCAGCTGCCCGTCGGCGTGTGGGGTTGGCGCTGGCACGCTCGCCCTGCAGCCGCGCGGCTTGCTCTTCCGCTGCGCGCCATGCGGCCTCCGCTTCAACCTTGGCACGCCGTGCTTTGTCTAAAGCGTCCTGTATTCTCCGTGCCTCGGCTGCTTCTCTTTCGCGCTTAGCTTGGCGCTTTAGTTCTTCCTCGGCGCGTCTCTTCTCGAGGGCGGCTTTATACTCGGCGATGATTGTTTCCGCTTCTTCCGCGGCGGCACGGCGCGCGGCCTCGGCTGCTTCCTTCTCTCGCTGGGCTTGCTCTAACTCCTCCGCGTGCCGCGCAAACGTGGCTTCGAGCTTGCGTCGTTCTTCGCTGAGATTTATCTTGATCTCCTCGCGAAGCCTTTGTTCGATGGCAAGCTGATCCAGGTGTTTCCTTTCGAACTCTTCCCTAACGCCCTGGATCTTGGCGAGCTCTTCCACATTGCGAGCGTAGGTGGCTTCGAGTTTCGCCTTCTCTTCATGCAAACGCCGCTCGGCCTGTTCCTTGATGCGTCGTAACTTTTCTGCTTCTTCCGCGCGCGCTTTTTCAACATCGGCTTCCGCCTTGCGTTTGGCAGCCTCTATTTCCAATTTAAGGCGCTGTGCTTCCTTGAGCGCCTGGGTCGTACGGGCAGCCTCTGTTTCGAGTTTCTTGCGCTCCGTACGAAGGAGATCCGCCGCGGTTCTTTCTGCCATGTGCTTGGCCGCTTCGGCTTCGGACTTCAGACTCATTGCCTCTTCAAGTTGTAGGCTGGCGTTCGCAAGTTCAGCCTTAAGGGCGGACACGCGAATGTCCGCGTCAAGGATGTCGCGCTTAGGCTCTTCAGGTTGCTTGGTCGTTGGCTGTTGTTGTTCATTCCGCTTGAACGGAGGAATCGGTACGGGCTTTTTTTCTTCCCGGGGCGCTTGCGGGGTTTCTGGGGCCGTATCGAGCGAGGGTCGCGCCGGCTTGTGCTGGATCTTGATCTTGTCTCTGTAAGGGGTTTCAGTGAGGCCTCCGGCTAAATAACACGCGTCGAAGCCACGCTGTGTGAGCAGGAACGCCCCTAATGAACTGCGATCGCCGGTATCGCAAAAAACGATGTAGCGATTTTTATCGCTCTTGTCCTCTTCGAGTTTTCCGGCTTGCAGGACATGCAGGGGCATGTTAAGGCTGCCTTGGATGCCTGAGTCTTTATGTTCATCGGGGAATCGAACATCCAGCCACACAGCGCCATCCATTACCAGTCGCTGTGCTTCTGCATAGGTAACTGATCGAAGAATAGGTTGCTTGATGAGCTCGACGAAATCGTGCTTTGTCAGGCGCATTAACTCACCGGCGGTCAACATGGTTACCGTGGCGTTCCGTGCCGCGTCAGCGACGAGGGCTTCTTCGCCGAAGCTATCGCCCTCTCTGAGCTCGCCGAGTTTGATCTCTTTTCCGCCTGTCGAGGTCATGCGGGTGACTTCAGCGCGACCTTCTTGGATGACATAGTAATAGTCGCCGGGGTCTCCTTGCCTAATAATGATGTTGCCTGCTTTGACCTCAACAGGTTCCATTAGCGCAAAAATGCGTTGAATGTTCCCAGCAGGGATCCGGGCAAAGAGCTCCGACTGCAACATACGTGTCATCCAGTCGACCGGCTCTTCCGCTTCGATCTCGCTCACCTCCACCTCGCCGTCCGTGCTCCTCCTACCCCCCTTGGCCAGCATCTTATTCAACATCGTCCGATCGACTTCGAGGATAGTGACGCCCGTTTTGGCCTTTGCAGAAAGCTGCCGCGGCTGCAGTTGGGCCAGGGCGTATCTTGCTGTGTCGCTACCACCGACAACTTTCCTTACAGCCTGCCCGTCGGAGGACATTTCGAGTTCACCGTCTACGAGATAGAAGCAAGAATTATCCCTATCGCCTTGCTTGAATACGTACCGGCCTCTCCGATACTCTCGAACCCGTGCGTGTCTGATGATGTCGTTTTGATACATCGGCGGGAGTGCGTCGATAGGCACCAACGTCCTCATGAAATCTTCAAATTGTCTGTTTTTCAATCGCATCTCATTCTCAGTGAGTTGTCATTGCTGATAGATTCCTTGAGACCAAAGTATCCCGCATGGCGGGCCGAAAGGAAATGGCCGTGGCCGAAAGGCCGCGATGCCTGTAATCAAATCTGAAGCTTGGAGAGATCATCGAGCCGTATCGATGTAGTTTCGCCTTAATCTATATAGATCATAGATAATAGAAGCTGAATGATGGAATGCAGCCTAACTCTACCCCTAATGATGTGCAGTGCCTCGTCAATTGCCGGAGCTTTCTGAATAGTGCCACCCGATCATTTTGGGATCTTGGAGTCACATCAACTCGTTTCTTGGTTCTACCAGGAGCGGGTGCTCAGCGGGTGCATGAGGCGGATAGGGGATATCGATTGATTTTGTTGCGCCGGTTCATTTTTTGGTCGATGGCTCTGCGCCTATTAAGAGGTGGATCCTGCATGCCATGGAGGGCCCATTGGGCTGAGCTTATTCGTGGACCCGAAGATTACTAAGATTACCTTGCGTGCTGGTCAATGACCTCTTGAAGCGCCTCGTAATAGTACTTGGTTGGATTCGCGCCGGAGTAATCGATAAGCCAGATAATCAGGGCACCGTATTCGATGATGATGCCCTTCTTCTCATTGTCCGTGTAATTAAAGCCACTGATATATCCCTGGGCCCATGAGACACAGCCATCGATGGCCGCCTCGTTCTGACTCTCAAGCCGTTGCATGAATGCCTCGCAACTATGCAGTATGCTCGCCAAGGCCAGAAGCCGTTGCAGCGCTCGAAGGCGTGGCAGTGATGGTGGCCAGCACGAGAAACAGTACTGTTAACCTGCCAACGAACGGGGTCCGCCTTACAGAGAACATTGGATGATTGTCAATGGAATGTGTGTATTGAGGGAGCGGGATCCGTTTGAGATCCGGTGCCGATTCATGCTATTTGAATGCTGAGGCGGCTGACAAAGGCCCCAGCCAGTGGGGGAAGGTTGGCCCGATCCGAGCGAATCAATAGCAAAGGAAGGGGGAGCAACGCTACGGAGCACCTAGGCATTGGGACCACGCTCTCGGCGGAAGAGGAGATAGCTCTTTCCGATCGCTGTCATTTCATAGGAGGCGGCGCCGTATGTTGTGGATAAGGCAGCTTGTCCTCGCGACCATGTGCAGTGCTGGGCTGTGTCTTGCCGGTTGCGAGGGCCCGCCCGGCCCAGCTGGCCCGGTTGGCCCCCCAGGCCCGCAGGGCCCGCAAGGGCCGCAGGGGCTGCACGGGCGATCGGGACCGCAGGGCGCCCATGGCGAGGTAGGCCCGCCGGGTCCGCCGGGACCACCGGGGATCCCTGGGCCAGCGGAGATAGAGGGCGGGTCGACCAATCAGGGGCCAGAGGCTGAGGTCGCTGAGGAGGTGATGGTCGCATCCAAACCTCCACCCGCTGTCGTTCCAGGGTACGAAGTGGTGACCGTTACCCAGGGGCTTGCGCCAAGACAGCTTGTCTCTGGCTTGCGGGCGGATTGCCCGGCCGGAAAGAGACCCCTTGGCGGGGGTATCCAGTCAAGCCGCGAGAACGTCCGGATCTTCGCCTCTGGTCCAAACTCACGCGCCTCTCCCACGGGGTGGATCGTGGGTGTACAAAACACTTCCGTTTCCTTCACGATAACCATCACGGTCTACGCCGTATGTGCCGTCACAGAGGAGTCGTGATCGCACCGCCGCTCGCTTCGCCCCGGCAGGCGAGCTTATGAACATCGTTTGGGTAGACGGACAATGGGTGGCAGCGCTAGGTGTCCCGCTGTTTTATTTTAAGCTCCAACAGTTCAATGGCCATATCAGGAATGTCTGTGTGGCCCACGGCCCCGATGGGCGATAACCAACTATCGATTTCTTGAACAGTGACCTTCAACATCTCCGCGAGTTCGAAGCGCGAGAGCTCGTTGTCAACAAGGAGGTCTATGAGCTTATCGCGGTTGTTCACCGTTTCCCCTCGTACGGGTGCGTATAGTTAATACATCGCTATCTGGAGTGCAAAAGCATGCGTTGACACCGTTAATCAATGACAATTCTCTGCAAATAAAGTGATCGGGGATGATCTAAAAGTGTTGTGACCCCGTTTAAACGGGCAGCCTATACGGCAGTCAAACTCGACACTCAAGAAGCGAGGACGCGGAAATCTAGTTGAACAACCGTGTTATCTATCGACTCAGATCGGTCTTCTGCGCGCACGATACGCATCGATCCGAATAGGGGAGTACTTGAAGTCGTTCCTTTGGAATGGTCTTTCCGCATACTGTGCAGATGCCGTATTCGTCGCGATCGATGCGCGCAAGTGCTTTTCGGATCTCTGCCAGCTCGATGCGCGCCGCCTCCCCCAGTGCATCAAGCACTTCATCGTTCTCACGTTCTACTGCCTGTTCTGCAAAATCTTGTTCAAGCGGCTTGTGGGTATGGCGAACTTCGTCTTTGATGTTGCTAAGACGTTGCTCAAGCTCTGCGCGCCGGCTTGTGAGAGTGGCGCGGATTTCATCGTAGTCCGTCATGTCATCTTCCCAGACTGTAGTATTTGGATCGCCTCTGGCGCTTTGTAAACGTTGCAACGCGCGATTGCCTTCAGATCCAAATAGGAGTGGTGGGCGAGCAACACCTATATACAGTTGGATCATCGAGTTGGTGATTTAAGGTCATTGGATCTGAAGGGTTTCACTGTAGCCATAGCCTTGTCAAGCACCGAGGGGGAGGATGAAAAAGGAGGATATTGAATCAACTGCGTTGTAGGTGCGCTGGGCTCACCTTATCCCATTTCGCTAACGGGGCCTCAAAATCGTTCAAGTAAAGTATAGCCGCTCAGACTGTGCGTTGCTGCTGCCTCGTCCTAGCGCTTCTCGAGCATAGGTGTGAGCGGTGCAGTCAATGGCGCCGTGGTTTCCATTTACAACGGCGAGACGTGCTGGTCGGCAAACGTCATCAAGATCCGGATGCCAATTTAATCTCTAGTGATGATGACTCGAAGTCTCAGCATCACATACCCTGGCATGACGAATTGAGTGGTGACTCCCCATAATATGTGGCCAGTTTGTAGCTCAGGCCTGTGATGGCCCGCGCGAGCATGATGAGGGCAATTAGGCAGCAAAGAATTGAGATACTAATCTTTATAAGCGATCGGTGGCGTCAGTCTGTAGGTGCCAAGACTGATTGTGGATTGAGAGCGGTTATTCATGTTGGCGAATCACGAGCACTGGGATCTCCGAAGTACGTAGGAGGCGTTCAGCCACACTCCCTAAGAGCAGGTGGGAAAGGCCGGGTCGCCCATCTGTGCCGATGACGATCATATTCGCATGATAGGCTTTGGCAGGTCCCGTGATTTCAAAGATTGATCATGGCCATCATCACGACAATCGGAGTGATAGCATACCGTCTACAGAGTAATGCGAGTTAAGTCTCCCGACTGCTGCGGAGGAGGCGTGATCACGGAGCGCTACCAGCCATGAAAATCTGCTATGCTCGGTGTGTCGGCGGTGTACACTTTTCTTAATTGATCGATTTTACGGTCTTTATGGGAGTGGACACGCCATCGCAGCAGGTGATGCAAAGTGGAGCGGTATTATGGCTGGTACACGTGTAAAAAGGGCGACGCCCGTAGAAGCTTGGAAAGCGGTGCAGGAAGACCCCCGGGCAATCATCCTCGATGTGCGCACGACGATTGAGTACCGGTATGTCGGCCACCCTGTAGGGGCAGTACACGTGCCCTGGCAGGAGGCTCCGGGTTGGGAGATCAACCGTAATTTCCTTGCCGAGGTGAGGAATGCCTTACGCGAGCGCCGTGGAGACGATGAAGACATTGAAGGGATGTGCGTGTTTGCCATTTGCCGAAGCGGCAAGCGCTCGCTGGCGGCCGGGGAGGAACTCGCCATGCACGGGTTCAAGAATGTGTACAACATCGAAGAAGGGTTCGAGGGCAACTTGGATGAACATAGGCATCGCGGGACCATCAATGGCTGGCGTTTTCACGCCTTGCCATGGGAGCAAACTTGATCGCTGCTTTGGTGCCTAAGCCAAGCAGGCGCTAGTGCTATACGCCTATTTGCAAGGCCAAATGTTATGATTGGCCTTTTGCAGCGAGTGACTCATGCATCCGTCGACATCAATGGGGAGACAGTCGGTGCGATCGACGCTGGCCTCCTGGTACTCTTGGGCATCGAAAAGGGGGACGGAGAGCGTCAAGCAGATCGGTTGCTTGAGCGGCTGTTGAGGTATCGTGTCTTTTCTGATCAAGACGGAAAGATGAACCGCAGTCTGAAAGACATTGATGGGGGGCTGCTGCTCGTGCCGCAATTCACACTACCCGCAGACACCAAAAAAGGTATGCGGCCTAGCTTAACTCCCGCCGCAGAGCCCAAACACGGTGCGCGCCTGTTCGATTACATCGTTCAGTGTGCCCGCGCGCAACACGCGAAGGTGGCGTGTGGGCGCTTCGGCGCGCATATGCAGGTGACCCTCACGAACGACGGGCCCGCAACGTTTTGGCTCCGCGTGACGCCAGCGGAGTCTGATCCGAATGCGTGAGAATAGCGAGGTTTGTACCGATTAGACCCCGAATAAGGCGATAGGGGCAATGTCTGATTTGGTTTGCGAAATCTTGGCACCCCAACATCCCGACTTAGGATAGCCCCCGAACTGGACCTTTGCGCGATCGGGAGCGTGTGCGGCGAGGGCATGTCATAGCCAATCCCTTGGTTTTAGAAATTCATCGTAGAGTTGCGTCTCTGGTGTACCCGGCTCCGGCTTCCAGTTATAGCGCCACCTTACGAGTGGTGGCAGAGACATAAGAATGGATTCCGTGCGGCCGCCAGACTGGAGCCCGAACAATGTGCCGCGATCATAGACTAAGTTGAACTCAACGTACCGACCGCGTCGATACAGTTGGAAGTCACGTTCCCTGTCACCATAAGGAGTATCTTTCCGGCGCTCGACAATCGGCAGGTACGCTGACAAGTAATGGTCGCCAACGCTTCGAGCGAATGCGAAACAACGGTCAAACCCCCAGGCGTTGAGGTCATCGAAAAACAGGCCGCCAACGCCGCGTGGTTCATTACGGTGACGGATATAAAAATACTCGTCACACCACTTCTTGTAGCGTGGATAGACATCCTTTCCGAACGGGGCGCAGGCATCATAAGCGATCCGGTGCCAGTGTCGCACATCTTCCATGAAGGCGTAGTAAGGCGTGAGATCAAACCCTCCTCCGAACCACCAATGCGTATGGTTGCCTGCCTGCTCAGTTATCAGAAAGCGCAAATTGGCGTGGGAGGTTGGAACATAGGGATTCGTTGGGTGAATGACCAAGGAGACACCCATCGCTTGATAGCGGTGGCCTGCAAGTTCGGGCTTTCGTGCTGTGGCCGACGGTGGCAGAGTTTGGCCTCGGACATGAGAGAAATTAACGCCAGCCTGCTCGAAAACCTCTCCTTCGGTCATGACGCGGCTACGACCTCCGCCACCTTCCTCGCGCTGCCATCGATCTTCAACAAAGCGGCTGCGATGTTCTTGCTCTTCGATGGCTTGACATAGGCGCTCTTGTATCTTGAGAAGGTATGAGTGTACGGCGTCGATATCGACTGTATCCATCGCGACCTCCACTGATTAAAGGCGTTGCTTGGCTTTACCGGCCTTGGGAACAGAGTATCCTATTCATGCGTATGTTTGCAGAACCGAAGACATGACTAGCCGCAGCGCTACTGTAAAGCGCGAAACCAACGAAACCAAGATTGAAGTGACGGTCGGGCTCGATGGTCAGGGATCATCGACCATTGAGACGGGACTGCCGTTTCTCGATCACATGCTTGACCAAGTTGCCCGTCACGGCATGATTGATTTAGTGATTCGTGCGCATGGTGATCTAGAGGTTGATGCCCATCACACTGTGGAGGATGTCGGTATTACCCTGGGACAGGCGTTGATGCGGGCCCTCGGAGATAAAAAGGGAATTCGCCGCTATGGGCATGCCTATGTACCGCTTGATGAAGCCCTGTCACGGGTGGTTGTGGACTGTTCCGGGCGTCCCGGTATGGACTACAACGTGACGTTTCCGCGTGCCCGTATCGGTGCTTTCGACGTTGATATGCTGCGCGAATTTTTTCAGGGGTTCGTAAACCATGCGTTGGTGACGCTGCACGTCGACAATCTGCGGGGACGTAACGCGCATCACATCGCGGAGACGTTGTTCAAGGCGTTTGGCCGTGCGCTGCGTATGGCAGTGGAAGTCGACCCCCGTACCGAAGGGGCCCTCCCGTCGACAAAAGGGAGCCTCTAGCCCGCCCATTGTTTCGTCAATGAAGACCGTCGCCGTTCTAGACTTTGGCGGAAGCAACCTGCGTTCGGTTGCCAAAGCCCTGGAAAACGTTGCCGGTGGGGTGCACCGGGTTGTTGTGAGTGATTCTGCACAGGCGCTCCGTAGCGCTGACCGCGTCGTCTTTCCCGGACAGGGGGCCATCGGGGATTGTATGGCACGTCTAAAGCAGCTTCGACTCGATGAGCCGCTGCGTGACTCCATCACCGACAAGCCGTTTCTTGGGATTTGTCTTGGCTTACAGACACTCATGGACGAGAGTGAGGAGGACGGAGGTACGCAAGGTCTCGGAATTCTGGGCGGAACGGTGGTGCGATTTGCCGATGGCCTGACCGATCTCAGCACAGGGGAGCGCCTAAAGATCCCCCACATGGGCTGGAATCAGGTGATCCCACGTATCGATCATCCTCTATGGTCGGGTATTGTCCCCGGTGCGCGCTTCTATTTTGTGCACAGCTATTATGTACAGCCAAGACCGCAGCTCATTGCGGGAACAACGTCATATGGGGTGGATTTTGCCTCTGCCGTGGCGAGCAACAATATCTTTGCGGTGCAGTTTCACCCCGAAAAGAGTCAGAGTGCGGGGCTTACGTTGCTTTCTAATTTTCTGAATTGGAAGCCGTAATAGAAATATAGATGGGATGCACGCCAGGCGTTTTTGGGATCCTCTTGATTTTTGATCAGTTGATCGACTCATGCGAAACAGCACGGAAGCCGATGTCCCGTCGGTAGAACATTCCGTCCCAGGTAATGGTGTCGGCGGCTTCGTAGGCTCGTCGTTGAGCCAGGGGGATGGTGTCGGCTAATGCACAGACACATAATACCCGCCCGCCCGCGGTGACAACCTGGCTATCCCTGAACGCTGTGCCCGCATGGAAAATCTTGACGTTATCGGAGGAAGGGCGCTCTAATCCGCGAATTACGTCCCCTTTACGAACATCCCCGGGATAGCCTTTTGCTGCGAGGACCACACCGAGAGCCACCCGCGATTCCCAGTCGATGCGTGTCTCATTGAGCCGGTGATCTAGCGCCGCATTACAGACTGCCAGGAGGTCTGACCTGAGGCGCATGAAGATCGGCTGTGCCTCCGGATCGCCCAAACGGCAATTGAATTCAAGTACCTTTGGTGAACCGTTCGGCATGATCATTAATCCGGCGTAGAGAAAGCCCGAGTAATGGTAGCCATCCTCTGCCATCCCTCGGATTGTGGGTTCGATCACCTCCCGCATGATCCTGTTGTGTACCGGTGCCGTGATGATGGCTGCAGGTGAATAGGCGCCCATGCCACCGGTGTTCGGGCCGAGGTCGCCATCGTCTCTCGGTTTGTGGTCCTGGGAGGTGGCGAGTGGCAGGGCCTCTTCGCCGTCCGTGATGACGATAAAGCTTGCTTCCTCACCCTCGAGGAATTGTTCGATGACCACACGGCCTCCCGCCTCGCCAAACGCCTTCCCTGATAACATGCTCGTGACTGCGTCAATGGCCTGTGCTTCATCCTGGGCGATGATGACCCCTTTGCCAGCGGCCAGCCCATCGGCTTTGACGACAATGGGTGCGCCCTGTTGACGGATATACCTTACGGCACGGTTGGTGTCGTTGAAAATTGCGGCGTTTGCAGTCGGGATCCCGTGTCGTGCGAGGAAGGCCTTGGCATAGGCCTTGGATCCTTCGAGCCTGGCGGCGGCCTTGCGCGGCCCGAAGCAGCGCAGCCCCAGCGCCTCGAAGGTGTCCACAATACCTGCCACCAACGGTGCTTCAGGGCCAACGATGGTCAGATCAATGGCGCGCGCTCTCGCAAATTGTGCAAGCGATTCAATGTCATCCGCGGCGATGGGGATATTTTCTACCTTGGATTCGGCTGCGGTGCCGGCGTTGCCGGGGGCAACGTAAACCTGTTCAACACGCGAGGATAAGGATGCCTTCCATGCCAGGGCATGTTCGCGTCCACCACCGCCGACGACCAGGACCTTCAATGCACAGGCCTCTTAATGCCGAAAATGGCGCATGTCGGTGAAAAGCATGGCAAGATTGTGTTTATCAGCTGCCTTGATAACATCGTCATCGTTTCGGGAGCCACCGGGTTGAATGATCGCAGTGATGCCATACTCCGCGGCGGCCGTGACCCCGTCCGGAAACGGGAAAAAGGCATCGGAGGCCATGACGGAACCACTCACGTCCAATCCTTCGTCTCTTGCTTTGATCGCCGCGATCCGCACGCTATAGATCCTGCTCATTTGCCCTGCACCGATCCCGATGGTACGGGCGTTCTTGGCGTACACAATGGCATTGGATTTGACGAATTTCACCACCCGCCATGCAAACTTCAGATCGTCCTGTTCTTCCTTGGTAGGCGCTCGGCTGGTTACGACTTTTAAATCCTCCCTGCGCATAAGCTTATCATCGCGATCCTGCACCAAGAGCCCGCCATTAACGCGTTTGTAGTCCCACGCCCGCTTGGTTTGCCTGTGCCATGACCCTGTAACCATGACACGAATATTTGGCTTGTTTGTGAGGATCGGCAGAGTCTCGTCCGTGATCGATGGCACGATGATCACTTCGACGAACTGTCGATCGAGGATCGTTTGTGCGGTTTCGGGATCGAGTGCCCGGTTGAATGCGATGATGCCGCCAAAAGCCGATGTGGGATCGGTGGCGTACGCCCCTTCATAGGCCTCAATCAGGCTATTGCCAAGGGACACGCCGCACGGATTGGCGTGTTTAACGATGACGCACGCGGGTCGATCCTGAAAGGATTTGACACACTCCAACGCCGCATCGCTGTCGGCGATATTGTTATACGAGAGGGGTTTCCCCTGAATGAGTTGGGCACTTGCTACGGTTCCTGAATCGGGAGCGACCTCTCGGTAGAAGGCCGCCTTTTGATGGGGATTTTCGCCATAGCGCAAGTCGAGGTATTTGTTGAACTGTACCGTATAGGTCCTGGGAAAGTCGACGTGGCGGCCGTCCTCGCAGAGGCGACCGAGATAATTGGCGATGGCAGCATCGTAACGGGCCGTATGCTCAAATGCCTTGACTGAAAGGGAAAATCGCAGTGCGTCGCTGTTCACACCGTCATTGCTTTGGAGTTCTTTCAACACGCTGGGGTAGTCATTGGGATCGACAACGACTGTGACCCACGTGTAGTTTTTGGCAGCGGCTCGCAACATTGTGGGCCCACCAACATCGATGTTTTCGATTGCTGTGGCTAGGTCGCAGTCCTCCTTTGCAATAGTGTTCTCAAATGGGTACAAGTTGACTACAACTAAATCGATCGGCTCGATGCCATGCCGTTGCATGGTCGCGTCGTCGACGCCGCGCCTGGCCAAGAGCCCTCCAACTATTTTGGGGTGTAAGGTTTTGACACGTCCACCCATGATCTCGGGAAAGCCGGTGTAATCAGAGACCCCGACAACATTAATGGCATTCTCGGCGAGAAGCTTCGCGGTCCCACCGGTTGAGAGGATTGTAATATTTGCCTGTGAAAGGGCGCGGGCAAAGTCAACGATACCCGTTTTGTCTGAGACGCTGATGAGCGCGCGTGTGATTTTTCGCATGTGTTTCGATAACCCTGCGCGCAGGATTGGGACGATCCCTGCACATATGGCCGATTATCGCTCCTCTCTGTCGCCGGGAAGGATCTAAGGATCTGTAAACTGCTATTTTGAGCGCGGCCTAAGGCGGGATCAACTGGGTATTAGTTAAGTCCGTATCTCGCGAGTTTCTTTCGCAGAGTGCCTCGATTGATACCGAGGAGCTCTGCTGCCTTTGTAATATTGCCGCCGCTATAGTGAAGCACAACACGGAGCAGCGGCTCTTCTACCTGTGAGATAACGAGCTCATATATATCGCAGGCACTATGGCCGTCCAAATCATCGAAGTAGAGTTCCATCGCGTTTTGCACACAGGTACGCAGGGGAGCCTTACGTCGTTCACGTTCGGGTAGCTTGGTCGTCTTTTCGTAAACGCGCCGCTTTTTTTTGGCTCCCTTGGTGCTCATTACCCGACATGCTCCACGATTATGCCGTTAACGAAGGTGTAAAGGGTATGCAATCGCTTACCAACTCCGTTAGGTTGATTGACTGTGAAATAATTGACAAGCGCCACGGGGTAGCGCCTGTCGCCGAATAGGCGAGGATCGGCGGAGAGACTTTTCGATGGCGGCTACGCGCCCACAAAGCGCCTGCCGTGCTTCTCGGAAAAGGTGGTTAATCATGCCCGCCATGGCGCCAGCACAAGCTGGTCAAAATACAACAGGGTTCACTTCGTACCTTGGGCACCGCTTTTACTTCTTAGTTGGCGGCTCGTTGGGAGCTTGCATCATAACCAGAATTCAATTAGGAGAAAAGAGTGTTGGCGATGGCAGCTGATGATTTTGTGAACTCGATCACAGAACGGCAACAGTGACTATTTCACGGGATTGGCTGTGTGGCTCAGAGAAACTTGAACTCGAAACCAACAGCACCTTCGGTTGTGCCGGCAACCTCCAAGACGATATGAACCGGCGTTCCCGGTTCCATGCCAGCGGCAAGATCAATGCTCGTATCGAGATATTCTTGGGGCTTAAATTTACCCATAGCAATCGTTCGGCCGGCGGTATCGAATATGGCAAGTTGCACTACAGGAAAAGGCTGGTTAAATTTCGCTTCGTTTACTAGGGTGGCATTCACCAGTAGTGTCTTCTCGTATTTTGGATGAATGCGAACATCGCGGTAGAGGACCTTGATCGCAGATGGAGCTCGTTGGCTCCACAGCTCGCAGCCGAGGGCGGCACACGCTGTCTCAGCCCAAGGGCGAAGCGCGGGGAAGCGCTGCAGCAATGAATCGCGGTTGACCCAGGCCCAGTGCCCGAGGAACAGGATAACGAGCAGAAATGATGCGGCGCCCCATGCAACCCCGCGCGCGCTGGCATGCGTGTGGGCCCTATTGCTGAAATCGGCCCGCAGGGCGTAGGGGATCTTATCCTCGGCGAGGGTCTTGTGGTTTCCTGAGGCGCTAGGGTCTACCCGCTTCGTGGGCTCCTCGGGTGGCGCATGCCGCTCTGTTAGTCTTGGTCCCGGCAGAGAATTGGCTTGACTGGCCTGTGGTCGGATGGGTTCGGGTACGTCAATGCTTGGAATAGGCTCGGTTTTGAGCCTCTCGATGGTGGCAACCCCTGTCGGTTGTGTGGGGGTACTCTCAGCAGCAGAGGCCTCGGATTCATCCTGTAGGTACTCCAGGGCATTGAAGGGCTCAAAGCAGAAGCCGCAGCGAACGCGCCCGTGTGCCGCTTTAAGTTGCGCGGCACCAACCCGGAACAATTTCGTGCAATGCGGACAGCGCGTATGCATGGTGCTGATATCGATCGCGAAGCGCCATATTAGTGGTTTGGGGACTTCCGGGCCACTCCGGAACTAAGATTGAACCTTACCCGTTTGCGCGTGCCGCATTGCTTATGCCGATACCACGATGGTTGATTGCCAGACAGGGCGTTTGGCCATCGCGGAAATCTATCCAGTGGCTCCTTCGGTATTACTCGGTGCCGAGCGTTTTTTCCAGGTAATGAATGTTGACTGCGCCCGCGATGAAAGCCGCGTCGGAAAAAATGCGCTGGTGCAATGGAATATTTGTTTCGATCCCATCGATAACGATTTCGGTCAACGCAGTGGTCATTCGAGCCAAGGCGAGCGGCCGTGTCTCTGCATGGGCAATGAGTTTGCCGATCATGGAGTCGTAGTACGGTGGCACGGTGTAGCCTTGGTAGACGTGTGTGTCTACTCGGATCCCGGGGCCACCCGGGAGATGAAAATGGGTGATCGTTCCGGGCGACGGCATAAATGTGTACGGCGCCTCGGCGTTGAGCCGGCATTCGATGGCATGGCCTCGGATATCGATGTCGCTTTGGCGATACGATAGCGGTTCCCCGCTCGCGACACGAAGTTGTTCCTTGACGATATCGACACCGGTCACCATCTCCGTCACAGGATGTTCAACCTGTAAGCGGGGGTTCATCTCGATGAAATAGAAATCGCCGTCCTTGTAAAGAAACTCGAAGGTCCCGGCGCTCCGATAGCCCATAGCGCGACAGGCCTCAACGCAATGTTCCCCGATCCTGCTGCGTAACTTACGGCTAATACCGGGAGCAGGAGCTTCCTCGACCACTTTCTGATGGCGGCGTTGCATGGAGCAGTCGCGGTCGCCTAAATGGATCACGTTTCCATGTTCATCTGCCAACACCTGCACTTCAATGTGTCGTGGTCCATCAAGGACCTTTTCCATGTACAGCGCATCATTGCCGAAAGCCGACGCTGCCTCGGTGCGGGTCACCGAAATGGCATTGCGCAGCGTGGCGTCGCTGTGGACGATGCGCATGCCGCGCCCTCCACCACCGCCAGCTGCCTTGATCATGACCGGATAACCAATATCCCGCGCAAGACGCAAATTTTCTTCCATGTCATCACTTAATGGGCTATCGGAACCCGGAAGGCACCGAATTCCAGATCGCTTCATCGTCGCGATGGCGGAGAGTTTGTCTCCGATAAGACGAATGGTTTCCGGACGTGGGCCCACGAAGATAAATCCACTTTGTTCTACTCTTTCTGCAAAATCCGCATTCTCAGCCAAAAATCCATAACCGGGGTGGATGGCGACCGCGTCTGTCACCTCGGCGGCGCTGATGACGGCTGGGACATTCAGGTAACTTTCGCGTGCTGGTGGTGGCCCAATGCACACCGATTCATCTGCGAGGCGAACGTGCTTCTGATCGCGATCGGCGGATGAATGGACAGCAACGGTTTTGATGTGGAGTTCGCGGCAGGCGCGCAATATGCGCAGAGCGATCTCGCCACGGTTGGCTATTACGAGTTTGTCGAGCATGACTAGTCGGCTGGGAGGGATGATAAAAGGTCCCGCGCGTATTCCGACAAGAAACGATGGGGTTCAGAGCTACTTCCAGGGCGCGCTATGTGCAACATGGATGCTCTGAATGGCCGGCTAGGTGATGACAAACAAGGGCTGATCAAATTCAACTGGCTGGGCATTCTCCACCAGAATGGCTGAAATCGTGCCACTCACGTCGGCCTCGATCTGGTTCATGATCTTCATAGCTTCGATAACGCAAAGGACATCGCCTTTGGAAACCATTTGGCCGACCTCAACGAATGGCGGACTTTCAGGGCTGGCGGATCGGTAAAAGGTGCCGACCATCGGGGCCGTTACCATGTGTCCTTTACGCTCATGCGCTGGCGCCCCCGTTGAGAGAGGTTCGCTGAAAGCGGTGGCCGTGGAAGGGGAGGGGCTCGGCCCGGCTGCAGAGGGGCCTTGCTGGGGCTCGGGCACGTGCACGACCGTCTGTACTGGAGCAGGCGGGCCGTGGCGGCTGATCCGTACCGACTCTTCCCCTTCGCGGATCTCGATCTCCGCTATTCCGGACTCTGCGAGCAGCTCGATGAGCTTCTTAACCTTTCGGATGTCCATCCTAGCCCTTGCCTTCCACCTGACGCAGGGCGGCTTGTAATGCGAGCTCATACCCCACGGCCCCGAGCCCGCTAATGACCCCAACGGCAATGTCGGATAGGTAGGACTGGCGACGAAAGGCTTCCCTTCCATAGACGTTGGAAAGGTGGACCTCGATAAAGGGGACATTTACAGCGAGGAGCGCATCGCGAATCGCAATGCTGGTATGGGTGAAGGCCCCCGGATTGATAATAATGAAGGCGGTCCCGTCCCTGCGGGCGGCGTGAATTCGCGCGATCAACTCATGTTCAGCATCGCTTTGGTAACAGGTGATCTGATGGCCCGCCACTTGAGCGAGCTTGGCAAGGCGTTCATGGATCGTCGCCAGCGTCACCGTACCGTAGACTTCCGGTTCCCGCTCGCCAAGCAGGTTGAGATTTGGACCGTTGAGAACTAAAAGATGTGCCATCTGGGTGCCATCGGGGTACGCTTTTTTTGGAGATCAGCGAATTTAGCGACAAAGTAGCACACAAAAGCCCGGAGTTCGAGGCTTTTTTCGACGGATGTGGAGGTGCAGATTGGCTTAGAGCAGTGCGGTGATGACCTTGATGGCCTCGTCCCGTGAAAGCGCACCCCGTCTGGCAAATACGATGCGACCGGTGCGATCGACAATGGCGATATACGGCAGGGCCCCAATGGTGTTGCCGAATGTCGTTGCGACCTGAATGGCGTCTTGCTCCCCGATCAATATCGGGTAGTTGACCTCCATCTTCTGCGCGAAGTCCCGGACGCTGTCGAGATCATCAATGGCGATCCCTACGAATTGTAGCCCACGGGGTCCGTATTCTTTCTGCAATTCGATGAATTCGGGGATCTCCTCTTGGCAGGGCGGGCACCAGGTTGCCCAAAAATTGACCGCCAGCACCTTGCCATCCCACTCCCCCACGTTGCGCGCGGTGCCCTTGAGATCTGGCAGCGTAAAGTCAGGTCGGCGTGTACCAATCGCCGCGTGCGTCGAGTAGGTAGTGGAAGGCAGGGCCGCCGGCGCTGGGTTTGGCACGCCCGTAAGTCGCTCATGGACAAGGTAGCCGGCCAACCCAGATAGCAGCATCAGCGCTGCGCTGGCGAGGACCGGGAGCAATGTTTTCATGGGGCCAGCGCTTTACGCGCGTGTTCGCGAAAGGCATCGGGCCCCACAAAACCGGCCAACCGATAAGGGCGGCGTTCCACCGCATCGGATCCATAGAAAAGGATCGCAGGAGGTCCAAAGAGCTGCAACTGTTTTAATAAGGCCCGATCGGCGTGGTCATTTGCGGTGACATCTGCCCTCAAGAGCGCCGCCTCGGCGAGTGTCTGTTGTACCCCCGGATCCGAAAACGTATACGTTTCTAATTCCTTGCACGTGACGCACCAGTCGGCGTAGAGGTCTAACACCGCCGGTCTTCGCTGCGCCTTGGCCTTCGCTAATTCATTGGCGAGGGCGGGTAAACCTTTTACTTCGGTGAATTGAAGGCCCGCCTGTGCACCTCTGTCTCCGCTCCCAACGAAGGCGGTCCCGATGAGTGGTTTGAGCACGTCGCCCCCGCCACTGGCGGCAGTCAAGACCAGCACCACGCCGTAAATGAGCATGGTGAGGCCAACGCCTTTCCACAGCCGCCGCCAGCCAGAGGCCGAGCGCTCCAGGCCATCGAGCGCGCCCATGTAGACGGCCGACACGATGAGAAGCGATGCCCACAACAGCAGCGTAACAGAGGGCGGTAGTACGCGTTCCATGAACCAGATCGCGACGCCCAGTAACACCACGCCGAATATGCGCTGGACGACGTCCATCCAGTGGCCTACTTTCGGCAGGAGCTTCCCCGCAGATGTGCCAACGATAAGAAGTGGGATCCCGAATCCCAATCCCATGGCGAGCAGGGCGGCTCCGCCAAGAAGCGCATTCCCCGTTTGACTTATATAGAGAAGTGCACCCAAAAGTGGTGGGGCGACACACGGCCCGACGATCAGGGCCGATAGGGATCCCATAACGGCGGCACCGTGGAGGGTGCCCCGATCTTGGTGTTCACTTAGATGCCAGAGTCGGCTCTGGAGGCTGGCGGGAAGCTGTAAGTGATAGAATCCGAACATTGACAAGGCAAGCGCAACAAAAAGAGCACTAAAACTCAGTAACACCCAAGGCTTTTGAAATAGCGCCTGCAGGTTATCTCCCGAGGAGCCCGCCAGCACCCCGATGACCGCATAGGTCAGTGCCATCGCCAGCACATAGACCAGCGACAGGTTGAACGCCTTAGCTGTGGTGATCCGTTCTCCATGCCCGACAATGATCCCGGAGAGGATGGGGACCATTGGGAAGACGCAGGGGGTAAACGCGAGCAGCAACCCAAAGCCAAGAAAACTGAGTAGTGTGAGAAACGTGTTGCCACTGGCCAGCTTGTGGGCGATCCCCTGTTGCTCGGAGATAAAATCTTCATCGACGCCACCCCGCGGTTGTACAGTGGTCGCGGCCGCGGGGCTCATCACCGGGTCGAGCCGCAATGCAATGACTTTCGTTATCGGGGGATAGCAAATACCGTCCTCGGCGCAGCCCTGGTAACCGATCTCAAGTTCGATCTGGGCAGGGGGAGGGGCGGAACGGATCAGCGCCAATTTGATCTCGGTTGCACCACGAATGATTTTAACCCGTCCGAAGGTGGGGTCTTCCTTGATCTCGCCCTGTGGGAGGGCAACCTCTTGCAGCGCCACCGTGCCGCCTTTCACCTTAAACTTGAACTTGTCCCGATACAGATAATATCCATCGGCAATCTGCCAGTACGTTGTCAGGGTGTTCGGATCGTCAACGACGGCAGTGACCATAAACGCCTTGTCTGCATCGAGAAATTCTGTCGGTTGAGGGCCGAGGTTGAAGACCTCATCAAGGTTAGGTACCTCTTGAAGCAGGTTCTCCTTCGGCGCTGGTGCCTCGTCCGCCGTGGGGTTTGGCGTGAGGCCGTTGACGGTGCCGTTCGACAGGACGTCATCGCTTGAGGCTACGCCGTGTGCAAGCAGGGCGAGGGAAAATGTGAATGTGGCAAGTAGGGGCTTCATCAACTAGCGCGTAAGACGTCGTCAATCCAGGAAAGATAGCCCATTAAACCGGCTTTGATAGGGACTGCGATAACCTCGGGAAGTTCATAGGGGTGCTGCGCCAGGATCGTGCGCTCAACCTCGTGATAGCGGTCGATGCGCGTCTTTATTAAGAGCACATGTTCGTCGGCGCTTTCGATGCGGCCCTTCCACCAAAATATGGAGTGTGCGGGAAGAATGTTCACGCAGGCGGCGCAGCCCGATTCAACAAGTGTCTGGGCGATTTTCTTCGCCGTGATTGACCCAGGGCAGGTACTCAAGACAAGCAAATGTTCGGGTTCAGGATCCATAGCTCCCCCTTAAAATAGGCTCGCAATCGCCAAATTTGTCAATTGTTGCGCATTTTGCCAATTCAACTTCGAATTAGCTACGGCGAGGTTGGCTTTACCCCTTGGGGCGACCTCGCTATTAACCCGTTCGCCCATCGCTGTCTCAACTGTCCTCGGTGGCACCCGCCCTGCCCCTCTACCCATCATAAACGTTGTGAGGCCATCGTCTGTTCCTCCTTCTCTCGGGCCAGTGGCACCCGTCATGGTCGATTGATGCACCGTCTTTGCCCCTCACTTGGGCACCTTGGCAACGGGATGACGAGGGGTGTCGGTGGCCTCACTCGGATAAGACCGGTAGGAAGGCCTGGGGGGGTTGCGTCGTCCCACCACTTGGCCGCGGTGCCTGCAAGCAGGGGAGTCACCGCGGATTCTTGACAGTCACCCGAACCCCTTTATAATTAGCACTCACCATGGGAGAGTGCTAACAGCCTCTTGTCAAGAATCTAATCGATACCCAGTTTGGCTTTAGGAGATAACCCGATGAATATTCGTCCATTGCATGATCGCGTGATTGTCAAGCGCACGGAAGAAGAGCGCACCAGCGCGGGCGGCATTGTGATCCCGGACACGGCGGCCGAGAAACCTGTCCGTGGAGAGGTGATCGCCGCGGGTCCGGGGAAGATCCTGGAGAACGGTGAGGTGCGGCCCATGGATGTCAAGGTTGGCCAAAAGGTCCTGTTTGGCAAGTACTCAGGCACCGAGGTGAAGGTCAACGGTGAGGATGTCCTGGTGATGCGCGAGGAAGACATCATCGGCATCATCGACGAATGATTGATGCCGGCGATCCCAAGCAACACATGATCCAATCTGTGATGAGGAATTGAATATGAGTGCAAAAGAATTACGATTCGGTGACGACGCCCGTCATCGTTTGTTGCGGGGCGTCAATGCCCTTTCATATGCCGTGAAGATCACACTTGGCCCGAAAGGTCGCAACGCCGTGCTCGAGAAGAGCTTCGGCGCGCCGACGGTGACTAAGGATGGCGTCTCCGTCGCCAAGGAGATTGAACTCAAGGACCGTTTTGAGAACATGGGCGCCCAGATGGTCAGGGAAGTCGCCTCCAAGACGTCCGACGAGGCGGGTGACGGGACGACGACCGCAACGGTGCTGGCGCAATCGATATTGACGGAAGGGATGAAGGCCGTAGCCGCTGGGATGAACCCAATGGATCTAAAGCGCGGCGTCGATAAGGCCGTTAATGTGTGCGTGGAGGAGCTGAAGAAGCTGTCGAAACCGTGCGCAGATGCCAAGGCAATCGCTCAGGTCGGTACGATCTCGGCTAATTCTGATACTGCGATCGGCGATATTATCGCGGAGGCCATGGGGAAGGTAGGAAAGGAAGGCGTGATCACCGTCGAAGAGGGATCGGGTCTTGCTAACGAGCTGGAAATTGTGGAGGGCATGCAATTCGACCGAGGGTATCTGTCCCCTTATTTTATTAACAATCAACAGTCGATGAGCGCGGAGCTCGACAATCCCTACATCCTTTCGCACGACAAGAAAATTTCCAACATTCGCGATCTCCTGCCCGTGTTGGAAAATGTTGCCAAGGCCGGAAGGTCGATGCTGGTCATCTGCGAAGATGTCGAGGGCGAGGCGCTGGCCACGTTGGTGGTCAACAACATTCGTGGCATTGTTAAAGTTGCCGCTGTCAAGGCGCCCGGTTTCGGCGACCGTCGCAAGGCGATGCTGGAGGATATCGCGATAGTTACGGCGGGCACGGTCATTTCTGAAGAAGTGGGCTTGAGCCTTGAGAAGGCCAGTCTTGATGATCTCGGTACGGCCAAGCGCGTGCTGGTTACCAAGGAAGACACGACCATCATCGATGGTGCCGGCAAGAAGGACGCCATCGAAGGCCGTATCAAGCAGCTCCGTAAGCAAATTGAAGATTCGACCTCTGACTACGATAAGGAGAAGCTTCAAGAGCGGGTGGCTAAGCTGGCAGGCGGCGTAGCCGTAGTCAAGGTGGGTGCGTCAACTGAGGTGGAGATGAAGGAAAAGAAGGCGCGTGTTGAGGATGCCCTGCACGCGACCCGCGCCGCCGTAGAGGAAGGCGTTGTTCCCGGTGGCGGTGTGGCCTTCATCCGCACCTTGCCTAAGCTCCAAAAGGCCAAGGGAGATAACCCAGACCAAGATATGGGTATCCGTATCCTAAGGCGCGCGGTGGAAGAGCCGCTTCGTCAAATCGTGGCGAATGCGGGAGATGAGTCCTCTGTGGTTCTTAACAAGGTCAAGGACGGCAAGGATAACTTCGGCTATAACGCCGCCACCGGGGAGTTTGGTGATATGTTCGAGATGGGGATCCTCGACCCAACGAAGGTGACGCGCATTGCGCTTCAGAACGCAGCGTCCGTCGCGGGCCTGATGATCACTACCGAAACGATGGTGGCTGAGGCGCCAAAGGAGGAGAAGGCTGGCCAAGGTCCCGGCGGAGCTGGGATGGGTGACATGGACATGATGTAAGCGTCTTGCCCGTCACTTCCTTGAGCGATCCGAAGCCCCGCCCTTCGTGGCGGGGCTTTTAATTTTGGGGCAACCGGCTATCGACTGCCTGAGGAGTCAACGGGCAGCCGTTTCTACTTTAGGCATTTCGGGGTCTGACGGCATCACATCAATATGCAGACGAGCGCTGAGTTAAGGATAAGGCACCCATGCATTTGCGACATTGCATCGCTCAACCGGCAATGTATATACGCAAACCCAACTCGCTGCTCCATACTTGTGTAATCGCGGCGAAGGATCATCCTAACGGGATGAAGCAGCGGAGTACTCCGTGTTAAGGCGAGTGGGTTAATTGTGATAAAGGTGGCAGAAAGAAAAATGAAACGTGGAACGAGACGGGGCACGGAGCGCATGGCCGAGTGCGCCGATGCCTACGTACTGTATGAGCAGGCAGTTCAGTGTGTTGAAGCAGACATCGATTTTGTCGATGAGACGTTCAAAAGACTTCGACAGCGCGAAGCCTACTCGTTGCGTGAGGATTTTTGTGGTACGGCGAATGCTGCCTGTGAATGGGTACGGCGGCGCAGCCGGAACAGGGCTGTCGGGATAGACCTCAATCGGAAGGTTTTAGATTGGGGGATCGCCCACCATATTGCCCAATTACCCCCAAAGGCAGCACGCCGTATTAGACTCATCAATGAGGATGTGATGAAGGTCGACATGGCGCCAATGGACACGGTCATTGCCATGAACTTCAGCTACTGGATCTTCAAGGAGCGAAGCCTGTTGAGGCGATACTTTCGACGTGTGCTTCAGTGTTTGGTGAAAGATGGGATCCTTTTTCTTGATGCCTTTGGTGGGTACGATGCCTGCCGAGCGTCAAAAGAGCGGACAAGACATAATGGCTTCACCTACATCTGGAACCAAGCGGACTACAATCCGATTAGCTGTGAGATCCTATGTCATATTGATTTTGCATTCGAAGATGGTTCCAGGCTGAAACGGGCATTTACCTACGATTGGCGCCTGTGGACGCTGCCCGAACTGACGGAGTTGCTGACTGAATCAGGTTTTCGCAGAGCAACCATCTATTGGCAGGGCACGGATGAGAAAACCGGCGAGGGGGATGGGCGTTTTTATCCAACCACGCGGGGCAAGCCCGATGCCGGCTGGATCGCGTACATCGTTGCGGAAAAATGATGGGCTAACTATTCGCGCGCCCTGATGCAAAAAGTAATATACGCTACTCTCGCCTAATCTGATTCGGGGCGAACCTTCTTTCGCATTTCCTCTAGGCTGACATGGCGCACGTTTTTACCTTCAACGAGGTAGATCACGTTTTCACAAATGTTGCTGGCGTGGTCTCCGATACGCTCCAGTGCGCGCACGGACCAAATCACATCCATTGCACGTGCGATACTGCGAGGATCCTCCATCATGTAGGTTATCAGCTGCCGGAGGATCGCAACGTATTCCTGATCCACCTTCGGATCTTCGCTGGCGACCTTAAGCGCGCTTTCGGAGTCCATTCGGGCGAAGGCATCCAATGCATCGTGCAACATCGCACGCACATGATTCCCCATTGACTCAAGGCCGACATAGTACGACTTGGGGCACTGATTTTCGGCAAGGTGCAATGCCATGTGCCCGATCTTTTCCGCTTCATCCCCGATGCGTTCAAGGTCCGTGATGGTCTTGCCTACGGCTACGACCAATCGCAGATCAGTCGCCGCCGGTTGCCGGCGGGCCAGGATCTGCGTGCAATCTTCATCGATTGACACTTCGAGCGTATTGACTTTGATGTCGTTTTCTATGACCTGCTCCGCCAGCTCACTGTTACCGTCGCAGAGCGCTTCAAGCGCATCGGCAATTTGGGCTTCCGTCAAGCCGCCCATCGCCAGGACACGCGCGCGAATGTCCTCGAGCTCCTGGTCAAACTGCCGGGAGATGTGTGGAGAAAATGATGTGGCTGTCATGGATCTTCCTCGTCGCTAATTATGCAACAAATATCTCGTTCTTATCCGTACCGACCGGTGACGTAATTCTCAGTCTGCTTCATCTTTGGATTAGTAAATAGCGTGTTGGTGTCGTCAAATTCGATGAGCTCGCCTAGATACAAAAAGGCCGTGAAATCGGAAACGCGCGCCGCTTGCTGCATATTGTGGGTTACGATGACGATGGTGTAATTCGTCTTAAGTTCATACATCAGTTCCTCGATCTTCAGTGTTGAAGCCGGGTCAAGTGCGGAAGCCGGTTCATCAAGCAGCAAGACCTCGGGCTCTATGGCAATGGCGCGGGCAATGACCAAGCGTTGTTGCTGGCCTCCAGAGAGGCCCATTGCGCTATCGTTTAGGCGGTCCTTGACCTCATCCCAAAGGGCGGCTGCTTTGAGGGCCTGTTCAACAACCTTGTCCAATCGGCGCCGATTCTTGATCCCCTGGATCCGAAGACCATAAGCGACGTTTTCGTAGACCGACTTCGGAAATGGGTTCGGCTTTTGAAACACCATACCCACTCGGCGACGAAGTTCAGCCACATTAATGCGCTTGTCGCAAATATTCTGACCATGCAAAAGAATTTCGCCCTCTACACGCACGTTATCGATCAGGTCATTCATGCGGTTGAAGCAGCGAAGCAACGTGGTCTTGCCACATCCACTTGGCCCAATGAATGCCGTCACATGTTTTTCGGGTATGGAAAGTGAGACATCCTTCAGGGCCTGTTTTTCCCCGTAATAGAGGTTGAGATCCGTAACGGCGATGCATTCGGACTGTTCGCGAGCGACAGGCTCACGGTCGCTCCTTGATAGCAAGGAAATGTCAAGGGCATGGGCACGCACCGGCTTGTCTGGGCGTTGCGCCGCGGTTTCTTTTGGCATGAGTGGCGTCCGCTCGCGATTATTCTGCAGCATTATACTTCTCCCGTAGACGGTTGCGTATGTGGATGGCGGCGAGATTCAATACGATGATGAGGAGCACCAGGAGCAGTGCAGTCGCATAGACGAGGGGTCTTGCGGCCTCGACATTAGGGCTTTGAAAGCCCACATCATAGATGTGAAAGCCCAAATGCATGAACTTGCGATCGAGGTGGAGATAAGGAAAGTTGCCGTCCATCGCGAGGGATGGCGCAAGCTTGACGACGCCGACCAACATCAACGGCGCCACTTCGCCGGCCGCTCGCGCAACAGCGAGGATTAACCCGGTCATCATCGCCGGTGCGGTCATGGGCAACACGGTGCGCCAAAGGGTCTCGGCCTTTGTGGCCCCGAGTGCCAGGCTACCTTCTCGGATTGCCCGAGGGATCCGAGATAAACCTTCTTCGGTGGCCACGATGACCACCGGCACGGTGAGGATGGCGAGCGTGAGCGACGCCCACATCAGCCCTGGCGTGCCGAATGTGGGTCCTGGCAGTGCCTCGCGGAAAAACAACTGATCAATGCTGCCACCCAACACATACACAAAAAATCCGAGGCCGAACACGCCGTACACGACAGACGGGACGCCGGCGAGGTTGTTGACGGCAATCCGGATAAGCCGGGTCAGTGGTCCTTGTTTGGCGTATTCACGAAGGTAGACGGCGGCGACGACCCCAAAGGGCGTAACAAACACCGACATGATCATCACCATCAGTGCAGTTCCAAAGATGGCGGGCAAAATCCCGCCTTCGGTGTTGGCTTCCCGCGGCTCATCGGACACGAACTCCCATAGTTTCACCCCGTAAAAACGCAGCTTCTCGAGGGGGTCCATACGATTAGGCTGATAGACCCGGACGATCTTCGAGATAGGGATCTCAACCTCTCTGCCGTCAGCAATCTCAAAGACTGCGCCGTCTCGGCCGATGGCATCGTAGAGATCGGCAAGCCGTTTGGTGAGCTGGTCGTATTCGCCTTGCAAGTCGGTTCGCTCCACTTCAATGTTTCGATAGGCGGCGCGGTCGAGGACACCGTCAAGTTCCAGGCCCCGTTCCTTGAGGCGCAACCTTTCCATACGGTAGTTAATAGCGCCAACGACATCCTTCTCGAGGTGGCGTATCTCCTTAAAGAGACCCTGCTTTCGCGCTAGGCGTTCCTGAAGCACGTCCCAATTGGGTTGGTCGCTGTGGATCACTTCGCCTCTTTCCTTGAGCGCAATGAGGTAGCCGTAGAGGTTTCCCCACTCGTGTCGCTCCACGGCCGTTAGGTGTTTGGGATACTCCGAATTGAGGATTGAGGGACCGACAATCCAGCGGAAATCTCTGCCAAAGAGATCGCGGTTGCCAATCTTGAGGAGATAACGGTCTATGAGGTGGGCCTTTGAGGGCAAGGACTCACTGAGGCCTGCTACGCCCTCACGCGGGATCTTCTCGTGATCAACAAACTCACCGATGAGCCGCTCAGCGCTGCCATCCTCTTCAAGATGGTGAAGTTGAACGATGTTTGAAGGCCAGAAGTGTCCGAGGCCACGGACCGCAATAAGCAAAAGCAGCCCAAGGACCATCACCAGGCACACGCTGACGGCTCCCGCGTTGAGCCACACCCAGGGACTGCCGCTTCTAATCCATTCACGCATGGGGCTCAGAACCTCACAGGGAACTGTATTTGGCGCGGAGCCTCTGCCGGACAATCTCCGCTATGGTGTTGAACATGAAGGTGACGATGAATAATACGAGCGCGGCGAGAAACAGAATGCGGTAATGCGTGCTGTTTACCTCGGTTTCGGGCATTTCCACCGCGATGTTTGCCGAAAGGGCTCTGAATCCTGCGAAGATGTTGAAATCAATGACGGGGGTATTACCAGTCGCCATCAACACGATCATGGTCTCGCCGACTGCGCGTCCTAGGCCGATCATGACGGCCGAAAAGATGCCCGGGCTCGCCGTCAGCAAGACGACTCCGACGACCGTTTGCCAAGGAGTGGCCCCCAGTGCCAGCGAGCCGATGGTCAGGTGTTTCGGAACGCCGAAGATAGCATCTTCGCTGATCGAAAAGATGTTCGGAATGACCGCAAAGCCCATCGCGAAGCCCACCACAAGGGAATTGCGCTGGTCGTAACTGATGCCGAGCCTGTCGTTCAACCATTGCGGCATATTGCCGTTGAAAAACAATGACTCGATGGGCTGGCTGATGGCGATTGCGACCACACCCGTGAGGCAAACCACGGGGATCAAGAGGGCCGCTTCCCAGCCATCCGGTACTCCATGCCGAATATCGGCTGGTAAGCGGGACCAAAGAAAGGCGGCTGTGACTATAGAAACCGGCAGCAAGAGCAACAAACAAAAGATGCCAGGTAGGTGGCTTTCCACAATAGGCGCGAGCCACAGGCCCGCAAGGAAACCAAGGATAACCGTAGGAAGGGCCTCCATGATCTCGATGGTAGGTTTGACTGCAGCGCGCATGCGCGGCGCCATGAAGTACGCTGTGTAGATCGCACCAAGGATGGCGAGCGGGATGGCAAAGAGCATGGCGTAAAATGCCGCTTTGACGGTTCCGAACGTCAGCGGGGTGAGACTGAACTTGGGTTCAAACGTGTTGCTAGCCGACGATGACTGCCAGATATATTCAGGCTCGGTGCGGCTCTCGTACCAGACTTTGCCCCACAGCGCGTTCCATGACACCTCCGGGTGTGGATTACGGATGTGCCAAAATTGGTACTTGTCTTCAGCGTCAACGAGCAACATTCCGTTTGCCCGCGGCGACAGGGCGACGCGTATGAGCGGATCGGCTGCCGCCTGTTCCACGCGCAGCGTCCGCTCGGCCGTTGTATGGTAGATGGCAACCCGTCCCTTCTGGTCGATGGCTGCGAATCCCTTCCGATAGTATTCCGGGGTAATGCCCGTGATAGGCGCTTCCAAGGCGGTGAATGTGCGGATCCGCTGGAGGGTGTAGTTATTGTTCTCATCGCGCACCGGGAACCACTGTGTCACCGTGCCGCGTGAGTCGCCCACCAATAACGAGATCCCGCCACTTAAGAAGCGAAGCACTGTGATATCCGTGCCATCCGGGACGGCCTTGATGCGCTGGATCAATCTCGGGGCCGATTTGTTCGTGATGTCGTAATAGCTGATGAAGCCGTCACCGCTCGCAAGATAGAGTTCACGCTGATCCATATTCAGTGCGATGCGCGTCACAGCGGTGGCAGGAACTGGTAGTTCACTTATTCCACGCTCCACGCTGACTTTATCTTCCAACAACGATCCTTCCAGTGCGAAGTTCACGATGACAAGGCGTCTGTCTCCTGTGAGCGCGACGACTGTTGTCTCTTCATCATTGCTCTGGGCCGCCAGGGTCATCAGCGATCGACCCGTTGCATCGATCGGGATGGGTTTATCCCCGAGTGGATACTCAAGACGCGGTGTGATGACGCGGATATCGTTGGGATGGCTGATGTCATAAACGTGGCGGAGCAGAATAAGGCGGCCATTTGAGAGGCCGAGGGCAATCGCTGCGTGCGCCAGATCGCCAGCGCTGATGGCGGAGATGAACGCATCTCGCGCAATCGAAAGCGGCACCTCTTGTATGACGCTCCCGTCCTTTGTTCGGAAGAACACGGCTCGTGCATCACTGGTTATGCTAAGACCAATCTCGTTTTGCTCCTCGATGGCAATATGCAGGGTATCTGAGGCCGCATTGCCAGGGGCGGGATAATCAGCGACACGCTCCATGGTCGCGGGTTTGAATAAGGGCACCACGACATAAATCAGGTAGAAAAAGATCAGGACGATGGCGATGATGACGCTGATGCCACCGAGGGCCACGCACTTCTCCGTCACCAAGTCCTTGAGCCGCCGCCATTGGCGGTGTCGAACCGCGGCCGGATCGTGGTAGCGGGGCAGCACTGTCTCGCGTGGGGTGATTGCTCTGGCCATCGAACCTATAGTAGGGACGAATTATGACAGTTTGGTGACGCTGAATGGCCTGTGGGCCGTTTGTCGAGCATTGTCTGGCACGCCTGGGTCGGCTGGGTAAAAAAACGCCTTGCAGGGCAAGGCGCAGGCAGGGGATTTAGGATCTTAATCTTATGGCCGGGGAATCAAATTTGTGCTGGCGACCTTCTCGCTCACTATCTTTTCGAACTCTTGGCTTGCCAGCTTAGCCGGTAACGGGACGTAGCCGTCTTTGACCACTGCGGTCTGTCCCGTCTGCGAGAGGATCATCTTGATGAACTCCCGTTCCAGAGGGGGCAGCGGCTTGTTCGGGGCCTTATTCACGTAGACATATAGGAAGCGGGCGAGTGGATAGGTCCCGCTGACGGCGTTTGCGGGCGTTGCATCCACAGCGGCTTCACCGTCCTGGTTCGCCAGCTCAAGCGCCTTAACGCCTGAGGTCTTGTAGCCGATCCCTGAGTAGCCGATGCCATTGATCGACTTGGTTACCCCCTGCACCACGGAGGCTGAGCCCGGCTGTTCATTGACGGTGTCCTTGAAGTCGCCTTTGCAGAGGGCGTGCTCTTTGAAGTACCCATAGGTGCCGGAGACCGAGTTGCGGCCATAGAGCTGGATTGGGCGGTTCTTCCACTCGCCGGTGACACCCAGCTGCCCCCACTCGGTGATCGCTTCCGGATAGCCGCATTTCCGGGTCGCCGAGAACACGGCATCCACCTGGGGCAGCGTCATTTCCGTGAGGGGATTATCCTTGTTGACGAAGACCGCCAGGGCGTCGATGGCAACCGGGATGGCGGTCGGCTTGTACCCGTACTTTTTTTCGAAGGCCTCGACTTCGTTGTCTTTCATCAGGCGGCTCATAGGCCCCAGATTCGAAGTCCCCTCGGTGAGCGCAGGCGGGGCCGTTGACGAGCCGGCAGCCTGGATCTGAATCGTGACATTGGGGTAAAGGCGCTTGAAGTCTTCCCCCCAGAGTGTCATGAGATTGGCTAGCGTATCCGAGCCAACGCTCGAGACCGTACCGGAGACACCGCTCGCTTTGGTGTAGATCGGAAGCGCCTGATCAACCATGGACTCCCCCATGGTTGTGGCGGGTAGCCACGCGGCAAGGGCAAGGCCTGCCGCGAAAGAAAATGGTCTTTCCATCATCATGGTGTTTTGCTCCTTAATGTGTGCTCAATAAGACAACCGCCGGGCTGTTGCACGGTCCTGACGTTGGTGTCGGGAGGGAGTATGGAGCGCCTTTATGACAGCGCCATGAAGGCATGATGACAATTTTGCAAGGGCGCGATTCGCGAAGCGTTCTCCAGGATCAAGCGGAGCTTGAGAGACCCGGCTGCGCGTCCCCTTGAGCGATGGTAGCCGGTGGAAAGTCACAGCGGAAGGTGCTGCCCTTACCCGGGGTGCTCTCGATATGAAGGCTCGCGTTATGGCGGGCAAGCACATGTTTGACGATGGCAAGGCCAAGTCCCGTACCGCCGCTCTCTCGTGAACGGCCTTTGTCGACGCGGTAGAAACGTTCAGTGATCCGCAAGCGATGGGATTCCGGTATGCCGATGCCGGTGTCGCTGACATGCATATGGGCGCCCTCGTTGTCGGCATACCAGCGTATGCGGATGATGCCCTTGCCCGGGGTGTACTGCACGGCGTTGATTACGAGGTTGGAAAATGCGCTGTAGAGTTCATTGTAGTTCCCCATGATCCAGAGTTTTGGATCGGCCTCGAGATAGAAAATGTGTTCACGGGCTCCGCTCAGCGCGTTGGCTTCCATGTAAATCGCGCTGAGCATCTCAGGCACCCGTACCAATTCGGGTGAAGGAACGGCTTCATCGTGCTCGAGTGCCGATAGCAGCAACAGATCATTGATGAGGTTTCGCATCCGTTCAGTTTGCCTGCGCATTTGTGTAAAGGATGATCGCGACGCCTCAGGCCACTGGCCCTGGTCTTCCTCAAGGGTCTCAAGATAGCCGTTGATGACGGTCAGCGGTGTGCGTAACTCGTGGGATGCGTTGGCGATAAAGTCGCTGCGCATTCGATTCAGGCGATACAGTTTTGTCACGTCACGCGCTATAAACAGGCGTTGGGTGCTGCCGTACGGTACGGTGAACAGGCTAAGCCGCATGTCGGGATGAACGGGGGATGGGATCTCGAGCGCCTGTGTCGCGCCGCTGTGTGCTTCGAGTAGGCTCGGGAGTTGGGGGTGCCGGATCAGGTTCGCAATGCGTTGCCGCGCGTCCTGGGGCCAGCGTACGCCTAAGTAACGGCGAGCCGCATCGTTGGCCCACTCGATCTCACCGGCCTCGCCCAAGACGATGGTGCCATCCGGCAATGCAGAGGCGGCCTCCTGAAAGCGTTTGAGGTAGGTGGATAACGTTTGCTTCCGGCTTTGGTGGTGCTCGAACCGGTAGTCAATCTCGCGGCACACCTCCGCCAGTAGCCCGCGGGCATCTGGCGGTCTGTGCTTCTCCCGGTTCTGGAGCCAGCGCCGCAGACGGTACAGGTTGCGCTGCTGGTGTAGGAGGCACAGCCCGGTTCCTAGCAACAGCAGCAGAAGCACGTGATGGGTCAGGATCCCTATGACGAGCGCAATCAGAAGGACACCCGCGAACTTCCAAATATCTTCGCGCATTGTTTGTTAGAACTTGGGTTGGGTTGAGAAGCGATAGCCCACGCTTCGCACTGTCTGAATGTATTTGTCTAGGCCATGGGGGGCGAGAGCCTTGCGCAGTCGGCGGATGTGCACATCGACAGTCCGTTCTTCCACATACACGTTACCGCCCCAAACCTGATCAAGCAATTGATTACGGCTGTAGACCCGCTCCGGATGGTTGACAAAAAAGTGCAGCAGGCGAAACTCCATTGGGCTTAACGCAACGGGCGCATCTTCGACTGTTACGCGATGGGTTTGAGGGTCAACCTTGAGCCCCTCCACCTCGATCACTTGCTGTGCCCGCTCAGGCGCCGTGCGACGCAGCACCGCCTTGATCCGTGCGAGCAGTTCCCTCGGTGAGAAGGGTTTAGTGACATAGTCGTCGGCGCCGACCTCGAGCCCGCGGACCTTGTCGCTTTCTTCCGTGCGCGCTGTCAGCATGATGATTGGGATCTCACGGGATGTCGGATCACGCTTCAGGCGTCTGGCAAAATCAACACCGCTCATCCCCGGCAGCATCCAATCGAGCAGGATGAGATCAGGCGGTTCTTCCCTGATGTAGACCTCAGCCGCTTCTGCATCAGCGGCCTCTCTGTACGGATAACCTGCGCGCGTCAGGGCAAATCCCAACATCTGCCGGATATCGGCCTCATCCTCAACGATCAATATCGTTCCTGCCACCGCCACGTTTCACATCCCTTGCACCTTGTTCACGCCCATTAAAAACCAATGATATTACAAAAATGTGACGATGCCGATGAGGACACCGTGCCTTTCAGATGTGGCATAGGAGGCGAGCGCCATCCTGTCACACCCGCGTCATGATCTTTTCACGTGTTGGTCACCTCCGCTTCACGCGGACGCAACATTGCGACCCTATGCTGAGCCCGCAGTTTGAGAGCCCGGAATGCAAAAGAGGCGGGCGGGGCAGAGGCGCGTGGTGAACGTGCCTTGGTTATTCACCTGAAACAAGAAAGGGAGAACATCCATGATGCGATCACCCAAGACGTTACTATGGGCTTTCCTCGCCGCCGGTTGGGCCGCGTCCGTATCGCTGCCCGCCCTCGCGGCGAACGAGGCCATGCTTGAGCTCTTAGAGGAGCTCCGAGACAACGGGACGATTAGCCAAGAGCAATACGAGGTGTTGAGGAACTCGGCACTTGCCGATGAGGAGAAAGGAAAGGCACAGGTCGAAGAGGCCACCAAGGATCTGCCCGTGGTCACGACCAAAGGCAAGTTCGAGATTGCATCGAAGGACGGCAACTATAAGTGGAGCTTTGGAGGCCGCCTGCAGGTCGATGGGGCCTACTTTGATAATGATCGCAGCGCCCTTTTGAGTGCCGCGGAGGTCCGCCGGGCGCGCGTCGATGTGCAGGGCACTGTATACAAGGTTTGGGAACTCAAGTTCGAATACGAGTTTACAGAGAGCCCGCCCGATGGGATCAAGGATGCCTACATTAAATACGTTGGCTTCAAGCCAACCTCGATCACGGTGGGGAACTTCAAGGAGCCGTTTAGCCTGGAAGAGATGACGAGTTCGAGGTTCATCACCTTCATGGAACGTGCGCTGCCCAACGTCTTTGCGCCGAGCCGTTTTCTCGGCGCCGGCGTGCATACCTATGGTGAGACATGGACCGCCGCCACTGGGTTCTTCGGGAACAACGTTCAAGAGGAGGCTCCGGAAGGCTATGGGATCCCCGCGCGCGTAACCTTCGCCCCTGTGCATGAGGAGACCCGTGTCGCGCACTTGGGCGCAAATTTCCAGTGGCGTAACACCGGCGATGATAAGGTAGTGCGCTTTCGCCAGCGACCCGAGTCCCACGTCACCGATGTACGACTCGTTGATACGGGCACCAAAGCAAAGCCCAATTTTGATGCTAGCTCGTTTACCAACGCGGGGGCCGAGCTCGCCGGTGTGTACGGTCCCTGGTCGGTGCAGGGCGAGTATATCGGGACCTGGGTTCACCGTGAAACGCCAGGGAAGTCCAATCCATACTTCTGGGGCGCGTATCTGCAGGGGAGCTGGTTTTTGACGGGTGAGTCCAGGAACTATAAGTTCACCTCAGGCGCGTTTGACAATGTCAAGCCGAAGAGTAACTTCAGCTGGGGCGGTGGCTGGGGCGCCTGGGAAGCGGCGTTCCGCTACAGTTATCTGGACCTTTCTGACCAGGATATCAATGGCGGCGAACAAGATGACATCACCTTGGGACTCAATTGGTATGTGAATCCGAATATCCGGTTCATGTGGAACCTGATCAAGGTGCTGGACGTGAGGGGCGGACCGTTTAATGAGGCCAAACCCTTCATCGCTCAGATGCGCGCCCAGGTCATCTGGTAGGCCGGGCAGCCTGAGGTCTGCGAGCGATTTGCTTCGGGGAGGTAGCCTCTCCCACAACCCCCGCATCCGCGGGCGGTGGGCCAAAGCCGGGTCGATAGAGGGTCCCATTGAGAGCAAGAGCTCTCGCCATGCAAAAGCCCTTGTGATCAGTCGGAAAAGGGTGGTAGCCTGCGCCGAGTGTGCCCCGGCTCATCGGGCCGCTGCGATAGAAGAATGATGATCACTTGAGGGAGCGCGCCATGTCATCAGTAGGACGTCTCATCCTCGCTCTGTTTCTAGTCCTTTCTCTGCCTCTGACGGTCTTAAGCGATGAGCTCGTAAATATCAACACGGCCGATGCGAAGACGCTGGCTTCCGCCATGAAGGGAGTGGGCCCCGTGAAGGCCGAGGCCATTGTCGCGTATCGGGAGCAACACGGGCCATTTATGTCTGTGGAGGACTTGACGCTGGTTGATGGTATTGGCGAGCAGACCGTTGACATGAATCGGGACATTTTGACCGTGGGCAAGCCAGGCGGCGACGAAGGATACTGAACCATCGAGTTTCCCTTTGGGGGCCTCGCCCTCCTGTTGGTCGTGCGTCTTGCTCTGTTAGGGCGCTTGCCACCGGCACTCTCCTGCGTATCGCTCCACCTTCCCGTATGAAGGGGCATCCCGTGCATTAAGGCCTCCCCTATTCGGCCCATTTACGCTACGGTATCCTGTTTTATTTGTGGTGAGGGCTAAAGAATCCCAGTATTTGCCAGTATCTGATGGACAATCGATATAAACCGGATGAGCTCGAGGCACGCATTCAGGCCGAGTGGGAACAGACGGGCGCCTTTGCGGTGAGCGAAGATCCACGTCGGGAAAAGTTTTACTGTCTCTCTATGTTCCCCTATCCCAGCGGTAACCTGCACATGGGGCATGTGCGCAATTACACCATCGGTGATGTCATTGCGCGTTATCAGCGCATGCGGGGAAGAAATGTGCTGCAACCCATGGGTTGGGACAGTTTTGGTTTGCCAGCAGAGAACGCGGCCATCGAGAACAAGGTCGCCCCCGCCAAGTGGACTAAGGACAACATTGCCTATATGCGCGCGCAACTCAAGCGCCTCGGCTTTGCCTACGATTGGACCCGGGAGCTTGCGACCTGTGATCCGGAGTATTACCGCTGGGAACAGTGGTTGTTTACCCGTCTCTTTAAGAAAGGGCTTGTCTATCGCAAGACCTCGATGGTGAACTGGGATCCGGTGGATCAGACGGTGCTCGCCAATGAGCAGGTCGTCGACGGCAAAGGCTGGCGCTCGGGGGCGCCTGTTGAGCGACGTGCGGTGCCCCAATGGTTTCTCAAGATCACCGCCTATGCGGAGGAGTTACTGGCAGAGCTTGAGAACCTTGCTGGCTGGCCAGAGGCCGTGCGTACGATGCAGCATAATTGGATTGGGCGCTCTGAGGGGGTTGATATCGAATTCCAAGTCGGGGACGAATCGCTGACGGTATTCACGACACGCCCCGACACGCTGATGGGGGCGACCTATGTCGCGGTGGCGCCCGAGCACCTGCTCGCAATCGAGGCGGCCGAGGAAAGCGCCGCGCTCAAGGCCTTTATCGATGAATGCCGCAATGTGCCGGTGTCGGAAGCGGCCATGGAGACGATGGAAAAGCGCGGCGTCGACACCGGTATTAAGGCCCTCCACCCTATTACTGGCGAGGCGCTGCCGGTTTGGATCGCGAACTTCGTGCTCATGATCTACGGTTCTGGCGCGGTCATGTCCGTGCCGGCACACGATCAGCGCGACTTCGAATTCGCAAAAAAATATCAACTGCCGATTCGCCCGGTGGTTTACCCCCTCGACGGTGAGTTGACGCTTGATGAGGCGGCCTTTACTGAAAAGGGCGTGTTACGTCATTCGGGTGAATTTGATGGGCTGAGTTCCGATGAGGCGTTTGTTGCCATCGCCGAGTATCTCGAGGCACGTGGGAAAGGCCGTCGGTTGACTCACTATCGACTTAGGGACTGGAGCGTCTCGAGACAACGTTACTGGGGCGCACCGATACCGATCATCTATTGCTCATCTTGCGGGGGTGTGCCGGTACCGGATGATGAGCTGCCCGTAGTCTTGCCTGAGGATGTGGCATTTGATGAAACCGGCTCACCTCTGAAACACCTGGCATCGTTCGTGAGCACGACCTGCCCTGAATGCGGTGGGCCGGCAGAACGTGAGACCGATACTTTTGATACCTTCGTCGAATCGTCTTGGTATTACGCGCGTTTCGCTTGTCCCGACAATCGTGATGTGATGTTGGATCGGCGGGCGGGCTACTGGCTGCCGGTTGATCAGTATATCGGCGGCATTGAACATGCCATCCTCCACTTGCTGTATGCCCGGTTCTTCCACAAGCTGATGCGTGATGAGGGACTCCTGAAGTTTGATGAGCCGTTTACGAATCTGCTCACCCAGGGCATGGTGCTGAAGGATGGCGCCAAAATGTCCAAGTCGAAGGGTAATACCGTCGACCCGCAGGCCATGATCGATCAGTACGGTGCAGATACCGTACGTTTGTTCATGATGTTCGCCGCACCGCCGGAGCAAAGCCTCGAGTGGTCTGACACCGCCATAGCTGGTGCCGCCCGTTTCTTGAGGCGATTTTGGAAGCTCGCGGTGAATCACCTATCGAATGGGAAGGCACCAGGGCTCAATAAGAGCCGCCTGACGGTTGCGCAGCGCGCGCTAAGGCGACAGATTCACGAGACCATTGTGAAGGTCAATGACGATGTTGGCAGGCGCTATACTTTTAACACCGCGATCGCGGAAGTGATGGAATTGATCAATGCGCTCTCGCGTGCACAGGATGACTCGGCGCAGGGGCGGGCCATTATGCAAGAAGGTTTGGAAACGGGAGTTCTGCTTCTGGCTCCCATCGTGCCACATATCAGTGATGCAATCTATCGAGCGCTCGGCCACGAGGAAATGGTCATTAATGTACCGTGGCCGGAGGTGGATAAGAGTGCGTTGACTCGTGAGGAGATCCTGCTGGTTGTCCAGGTCAACGGTAAACTGCGCGCCAGGATCACGGTACCGACCGACGCTCGGCGTGATGAAGTGGAGGAAGCTGCACTTGCCGATGTGAATGTCCAGCGCTTTGTTGCGAATAAGGAAGTTCAGAAAGTGGTGGTCGTACCGGGTCGCCTGGTGAACATCGTGGTCTCGTGATTCGGATTAGGAGTGGGGGCCCGATGAAAAAAAAGGTTGCAATATTCCTGGGGTTGTCACTTCTCTTGACCGCGTGTGGTTTTCATCTGCGCGGTTACAGCAACGTGGCGCTTGATTTGCCGCGCGTCTACGTCCAGTCGCAGGGTGCCGATGAGCTGGCAGCGGAGATCGTTCAGCAACTGCACTATGCTGGCGTCTCCACAACCGAAAATGCGGACGAGGCGGGGCTCTGGGTGAAGGTCAGACAAGAATCCTTTGATCAACGGGTATTGGCGGTGTCCGCACAGACCGGCAAGGTGGAAGAGTACCAGCTGGGGTATAAAGTGAATCTGTTGGTGGCCAAACCGGACGGAAACGTGCTGATTAATGACCAGCAAATCGGCGTTGTGAAGGAACTGACGTTCAGTGGCTTCGACGCACTGGGGAAGTATAACGAGGCGGCGGTTATTCGTGACGATATGAGACGGGAAGTGGCGACGACGATACTGAGACGGTTACAGGCGATCCAACAGCTTGCTGCCGTGGACGCTAAGTGATCGGATCAGAGCCACTCCTATAGCTCGCACCCACGCATGAAACTCAGGATCGATCAGCTTGCCTCAAATCTAGAGCAAAATGGACTTGCGCCAATTTTTCTTCTGAGTGGAGATGAACCCTTGCAGCTTGCAGAGGCCGCGGATGCGATTCGAATGTTTGCACGACGTCAGGGGTTTGATGAGCGGGTTGTACTGACTGTGGAGCTAGGATTCGATTGGATGACTTTGCAACAAGCGCGTGATAACAGGTCGTTATTTTCGTCTCGGCGCTTGATCGAGCTCAGAATGGGTGAAGGGAAACCAAAGGACGGGGGCGCAGAGGCATTGATCGCCTATGCAGAGGCGCCGCTTGACGATATTGTTCTTCTTGTCACCGCAGGTAAGCTTGAAAGAAAGATTCAGCAGAGCCAGTGGTTCAAGGCATTGGACGCGAGTGGGGTAGTGATCCAGGTCTGGCCCGTTGAAGCGCGACAACTTCCCAATTGGATCATACGCCGTACGGCAGGGCGTGGGGTGAACGTGACCCGTGAGGCCGCGACATTGATTGCGGAGCGTGTCGAAGGCAATTTGCTGGCAGCTGCCCAGGAACTCGATAAGCTGCTTCTTCTGAAGTCGGGAGAAACGATTGAGGTGGGTGATGTCCTTGGCGCTGTCGCGGATTCTGCCCGTTTCGATGTCTTTAGCCTCGTGGATGCCGCGTTGGAAGGCGATGCAGGGCGAAGTGTTCGCATCCTCATGGGGCTGAAGGGCGAGGGCGTGGAAGCCAGCCTTGTGTTGTGGGCATTGACGAGAGAACTTCGAATAATGTCTGTGATGTCCGAAAAAATGTACGCAGGCCTTCAGCGGGTTTTGGCTGAGTTCCGCGTTTGGGAGAGGCGTCGGCCGCTTGTGAAGCGTGCCCTCTTGCGCCACGGGACATGTGATTGGTATGCCTTATTGCGGGAGGCCGCGGCCATTGACCGCATCGTCAAGGGAGTGGTGCCCGGTAATGCGTGGGACGCACTGAAGTGCCTGTGTCTGGCCATTGCCGGGGTGAAACTCGGGTTCACGTCTTTATGAGGCAGGCGAGGTCGCGCTGGATCCACACGGGCGTCTATTGAGTCGATCGATCGCTGCGCCGTCGAACTGAGCTGACATGGATATTAAGGCTTACATTAAAGAGGTGGGTCAACGCGCCCGAGGTGCGGCTCTTGCAATGGCGCGTGCTGAGACAAAGGTCAAAGACAAGGCCGTGCTTGCCATTGCCGCGAGCCTGGAACACCATGTGGGTGATCTTTTCGATGCGAATCGACGCGATCTTGAGGCGGGCAATAGGCGGGGGCTTGATGCGGCGATGGTGGAGCGCTTGGAATTGACGCAACGGAGTATCAGCGCCATGGCGGATGGCCTCCGGCAGGTTGCGAGGCTCCCTGATCCCGTCGGGCAAATCAGCGACCTTAACTACCAGCCTTCTGGCATCCAGGTGGGTCGCATGCGCGTGCCGCTCGGGGTGATTTGCATTATTTATGAGTCGCGCCCCAATGTGACGGCGGATGCGGCCGGCCTCTGTTTGAAATCGGGGAACGCCGCGATCCTGCGTGGCGGTTCGGAGGCGATACACTCCAATCAGGCGATCGCCGCATGCATTCATAGGGGCCTTAAAGAAGCGGGGCTCCCCGTGGATGCTGTGCAGCTGATTGGCACCACCGACAGGGCGGCGGTAGGCGAGCTGTTGCGCATGAAGGATTGCATCGACGTCATCGTTCCCCGTGGTGGCAAAGGGCTGATTGAACGGATCACCCGCGAGGCCAAAGTGCCCACCATTAAGCACCTTCATGGGGTGTGCCATGTGTACATTGATGACAAGACCATCATTGACAAGGCGGTGGCTATCGCCTTCAACGCCAAGGCCCAGCGTTTTGGTACATGTAACACCATGGAGACACTGTTAGTTGCAGAGGCCGTTGCGAAGCCTGTTTTACAGAAGCTCGGGGCAATGTTCCGGGAGGCTGGCGTGGAGATTCGGGGTTGCGACGCGACGCGGGCGATCTTGCCTGATGCTGTCCCCGCTACCGAAGAAGATTGGCCGACGGAATACCTGGCGCCAATCCTATCGGTGCGGGTCGTGAAGGGATTAGACGAGGCGATTAATCATATTCGCCAATATGGATCGCAACATACCGATTCCATTGTCACAGAGGACATCAGTCGAGCCCGGCGGTTTCTCACAGAGGTGGATTCCAGCTCGGTGATGGTGAATGCGTCCACTCGCCTAGCCGATGGATACGAATATGGCCTCGGGGCTGAGGTCGGGATCAGCACGGACAAACTTCATGCGCGGGGCCCTGTGGGCCTTGAAGGGCTGACGTCTCAGAAGTTTATTGTGATTGGTGATGGACACGTTCGAGAATGAACTGTTTGTGTGGATGCGCACACCACGTGTGCCTACCTCGATGACTGAGTATGAAACCAATCGGTCTACTCGGCGGCACCTTTGACCCAGTACATCATGGCCACCTGCGTCTTGCCCTCGAGCTTTACGACGCCCTGGAACTCGCTGAGGTGCGGTTCATCCCATTGCGCACGGCGCCACATCGCGATATCCCGTTGGCAGACAGTGCACTGCGCCGTGCCATGTTAGAAACCGCGATCCGTGGTGAACCCAGGTTTAAGATTGACGACCGAGAATTGCATCGAGAAGGGCCCTCCTACACTGTCGACACGATGATTTCTCTTCGTGAGGAAGTGGGTGATACGCCGCTCTGCCTTATCATGGGTATGGACGCTTTCCGGGGTCTCATCGGCTGGCACCGATGGACCATGCTCTCGGAGCTTGTGCATATCGTCGTGGTGGAAAGGCCAGGTGCCGATCGACCGGAAGATGCGCAACTTAAAATGCTACTTACTGAGCGCTCTGTTGAGGATCCAACCGCGCTGCATCATCAATCCGCTGGTCATGTCTTATTGGCGTCTGTACCTATGCTCGATATCGCCGGATCGCGTATACGGTCAATGATAGCGGGTGGCAGAAATCCGCGGTACCTTTTGCCCAGTAGCGTGCTTGCCTTGATCCGGCAACATCGTCTTTACACTCATCATTAATGCGCCCGGCTCAGCTTTCAAAGCTTATTGTCGGTGTTTTGGATCAGTTCAAGGCGGTAGATATCCGGGTGATGGATGTGCGTGGAATGACGACGATCACTGATTTCATGATCATCGCCAGTGGTAAGTCCGATCGCCAGGTCAAGGCGCTGGCGGACAAGGTGATCGAGACGGCCAAGGAACGCGGGATCGCGCCGTTGGGCATTGAGGGCCAACGAGAAGGCGAATGGATTTTGGTCGACCTGGGTGATGCCGTTGTCCATGTGATGCGGCCCGTTGTGCGCCAATTCTATCAGTTGGAAAAGCTCTGGACCCGCCTCGATCAGCGGCTCAGTGCGAGCTGAATCAACCTAGCCCATGCGCCTCTGCCTGATTGCCGTGCGCAAGCGCATGCCGGGGTGGGTCGAGACTGGACTACGGGAATATGCCAGGCGCTTGCCTGCGCAATGTCGGCTGGAACTTGTCGAGGTCCCGCCGGCAAGACGGCGGAAGTCCTCACAATTGGGGCGATTGATTCAAGAGGAAGCAAAACGGATCCAGGCAGCTATACCCAAAGGGGCAAAGGTCATTGCGCTGGATGAGGCGGGTGAGGCGTGGACCAGTGCTGATTTGGCACAGCATATGCGGAGATGCATGCAAGGGGCGTTTGACGTGGCGTTCGTGGTGGGTGGGGCAGATGGCCTCGATCGAAACCTGAAACAGGGGGCTGATTATCGGTGGTCGCTGTCTCGCCTCACACTGCCCCATGGTCTGGTTGGGATCCTTGTGGCAGAGCAGATCTATCGTGCTTGGACCATGCTCACCCATCACCCCTATCATCGATCCTGATGGCGGCCTCCGTCATACTTGCCTCGAGATCACCCCGCCGCCGCTTGCTATTGGAGCAGCTCGGGATCCCTTTTAAGACCGTGGATATAGAACTGAATGAGGCATGGGATGGGAAGGAGTCGGCGCGCGCCTATGTGAGCCGGGTAGCCTTGGCGAAGGCTCTGGCGGGATGGCAGAAGGTCAAGGATTCAACGTCGCTCCCGGTACTCGGCGCAGACACGGTCGTGGTGTTGGACGATGAGATCTTGGGCAAACCCCGGGACAAGGAGGAGGCGCTGAGGATGCTCGCGGCGCTTTCGGGTCGATCGCACGCTGTTTACTCGGCAGTTGCGTTGGCGGGCCCAATCCAGGCAGTGCGCGTCAATGTGAGCCGAGTTAGCTTTTGCCCGCTGAGTGAAGCCGAGCGTCTCGCCTATTGGGAGACTGGCGAGGGGCTTGGCAAGGCCGGGGGCTACGCCATCCAGGGTCGTGCAGCGGCTTTTGTCGATCGCATCGAGGGCAGCTATTCGGGCATCGTCGGATTGCCGCTTCGCGAGACCGCGCAGTTGTTGCACCTGGCTGGGGTGCTCTGCTCTCGTCGATCGGGCGAAGACTCAGTGTCGCACGTCTCAGATGAGCGGCACGATCAGTAAGGCCACGATGTTGATAATCTTGATCAGCGGATTGATGGCAGGGCCAGCCGTGTCCTTGTAGGGATCGCCGACCGTGTCTCCGGTGACCGCCGCCTTGTGCACCTCGCTGCCCTTACCTCCGAGATTGCCCTCCTCAATGTATTTCTTGGCGTTGTCCCATGCGCCACCTCCCGCAGTCATCGAGATCGCCACAAAGATGCCGGTGATGATGGTCCCGACAAGCACCGCGCCCAGTGCCTTTGGCCCCGCCTCCGGTCCCATCAGCCAGCCGATCAGAAAAGCCACGGCGATGGGCACAAGCACCGGCAGCAGCGACGGGAGGATCATTTCCCTGATCGCGGCCTTGGTCAGCAGGTCCACGGCCCGCGAGTAATCGGGTTTGGCGGTGCCTTCCATGAGGCCGGGGATCTCTTTGAACTGGCGGCGCACCTCCATAACAATCGAGCCGGCCGCCCGACCTACTGCTTCCATGGCCATCGAGGCGAAGAGATAAGGGACCAACGCACCGATAAATAGCCCAATGATGACCGCCGGGTCTGATAGCTGAAATGTCACTAGCTTGCCGGCATGTTCCAAGCTGTGGGTGTAGTCGGCAAACAACACGAGCGCCGCAAGCCCGGCGGAACCGATGGCATAGCCCTTGGTGACCGCCTTCGTAGTGTTGCCAACAGCATCTAAGGGATCCGTAATGCCGCGGACCTCGCTGGGCAGATCGGCCATTTCGGCGATCCCGCCGGCGTTATCCGTAATGGGGCCAAATGCATCGAGCGCCACGATCACGCCGGTCATGGAGAGCATGGCGGTTGCGGCAACGGCAATGCCATACACCCCTGCCAATGCGTCGGCGCCCCAGATACTGGCACAGACGGCGATCACCGGCCACGTCGTGGCCTTCATCGAGACGGCCAATCCGGCGATGATGTTAGTGGCATGCCCGGTGGTTGAGGCCTGGGCAATGCGCCGCACCGGTGCATAATGCGTACTGGTGAAATAATCGGTGATCCAGACCATGAAGGCGGTGAGGGCAAGGCCGATCAAGCCTGCCCCGTAGAGCTGTCCGACACTATAGCCTTCGATCCCCCTCATCAACCAATGGGTCACGGGGTAAAAGGCAACTGCTGCCAAGAGGCCTGAGACGATGAGGCCGCGGTAAAGCGCGCCCATGATCTTGCCGCCCTCGCTTGCCTTCACAAAGAAGGTTCCGATCACGGAGGCGATAATGGAAACCCCGCCCAACACCAAGGGATAGACCACCACGTTAACCCCGGCATCTTTGAAAAGCAGGCTGCCCAAGAGCATGGTGGCAATGACGGTCACGGCGTAGGTTTCGAACAGGTCCGCTGCCATGCCCGCGCAGTCGCCCACGTTGTCACCCACATTGTCGGCGATGACTGCTGGGTTACGCGGATCGTCTTCGGGGATCCCGGCCTCGACCTTGCCCACGAGATCGGCGCCCACGTCGGCGCCTTTGGTAAAGATCCCACCTCCGAGACGGGCGAATATGGAGATTAAGGACCCGCCGAACCCGAGACCCACAAGCGGCGCCAGCCCGGTCGGCTCATCCGTGGGGGTCATGGCGCTCAGGATCGCGTAGTAGCCTGCAACGCCGATGAGGCCAAGGCCCACTACGAGAAGCCCGGTGATGGCCCCGCCCCGAAAGGCAACAGTGAGCGCTGCATTCAGTCCACGCTTCGCGGCCTCAGCGGTGCGGAGATTTGAGCGCACCGAGATATTCATGCCGATGTAACCGGCCGCGCCTGATAACACAGCGCCGAGGAGAAAACCGAATGCGGTCTTCCAGCCGAGCGCGATGCCGATGACGAGAAAGAGCACTGCCCCGACGAGGCCGATGGTGGTGTACTGACGGTTTAAATAGGCGGTGGCGCCTTGTTGTATGGCTGCGGTGATCTCTCGCATGCGCTCACTGCCCTCTGCCTGCGCGAGGACCCAACGGATCGACCAGGCGCCATAGATCAAAGCCAGTACGCCGCAGAACAGCGCGAACCCTAGTGCAATTGACATGAAGATCCCCGCTTCGTACTTGTTGTGATTTAAAAATGGGGCTCCATGCCCCGTGCATCGTTAAGCACAGCCCACACTTGCCGATGCGATCGCTGCGCCACGCCGGGGCAGAGGGCGCTCATTCTACTTTGATATCACTTGAGTGCAAAGGCGCGCCCGGTCTTCTTGGGAACAGCGATATTCTTGAGTTGAACATAGTGCGGCATGCCGTCTACATAAGGCGGGTAGTCCTCACCATCAATCAAAGGTTTGAGATAACGTCGGCACGCCTCAGTGATACCGAATCCATCTTCGCGAATGAACATTGTGGGCATTTTTTTCTCGGCATTTGTAACATCTTTCAGTTTGGCCGTACCAATCTGCCACTCATACGGATCATCGGACTTGCGTACGATGGTGAGCATGATCGCGTTTTTGCCTTGAATGGCGAGTTCAACAGCCGCCTCGCCAAGCGCGTAGGCCTGATCGACATCAGTTTTGGAAGCGATGTGCCGCGCTGAGCGCTGCAAGTAGTCGGCTACTGCCCAATGGTATTTGTAGCCAAGTTCTGTCTTGATGATATCTGCAATCAGCGGCGCGACCCCGCCAAGTTGGGCATGACCAAAGGCGTCGCGTGTGCCTGCTTCAGCGAGAAGTTGGCCGTCCTGATCGCGTACACCCTCGGAGACCACGATACAACAATAGCCGTACTTGGTGACGCTCTCTTTCACCTTCTTGAGGAAGGTCTCGCGCTTGAACGGGATTTCCGGAAACAGGATCAGTTGGGGGGGATCCCCTTCATTTTGAGCGGCAAGGCCGCCAGCTGCAGCAATCCAACCGGCGTGACGCCCCATGACCTCCATGACAAAGACTTTTGTGGATGTTTCTGCCATGGATGCAACGTCCAGACTCGCTTCGCGGATGGACACGGCAACGTATTTTGCAACGGAACCAAATCCCGGGCAGTTGTCTGTCAGTGGCAAGTCATTATCGACGGTCTTTGGGATCCCGATGCACGTGATCGGGTAACCGAGTTTTTCGCCAATTTGGGAGACTTTATATGAGGTGTCCTGGGAGTCACCGCCCCCGTTGTAGAAAAAGTAGCCAATGTTGTGCGCCTTAAATACTTCGATCAGTCGCTCGTACTCGGCTTTGCTCTCGTTGAGTCCCTTTAGCTTGAAGCGACATGAGCCAAACGCGCCTCCAGGCGTGTGCCGCAAGGCAGCAATGGCTTCAGGCGGTTCAAGGCTTGTGTCAATGAGATCTTCGGTCAAGGCCCCGATAATCCCGTTTCGCCCCGCGTAGAGTTTGGCGATCCGGTCCATATGTCGCCGGGCTGTCTCGATGAGTCCGCAGGCCGTCGCGTTGATCACGGCAGTGACGCCACCGGATTGTGCATAGAAAGCGTTGTAGCTGTCTGGCATACTGGATTAACTCTCTTTGATTGTTGTGGTCTTTAATAGTGTCTCCATCGCGTGCTTCCTCAGCAGGCGATTCATTAGACAACCTATTATTCTTGTGATGAGCGGTAAAAACAACGCATGATGCGCTTATGCGTGAAACGCATTGAGTCCATGCAGGAGCAGAATGCATTGGCCAGACAATGATGGCTCAAGTGAAATGTTAAAGGCGTCTATAGTCGGCTTGTTGGCGCTTTGGTTTTTGGCAGAGATCATCCGTGTGCCGGCGTTGGCCGTTGACCTTCCTGACATCGGTGATTCGGCGGGGCGTGCCATCTCGCCTGAAGCCGAGAGACGACTTGGGGAGGCGTTCATGCGCGACCTTCGCCAACACGTTGAGATTGTCGATGACCCAGAGGTCGAGGCTTATATTCAGTCGGTAGGTTATCGTCTCGTATCCCATAGCGCCGACAATACCCAGCAATTCACTTTCTTTGTGGTGAAAGACCCCATCATTAACGCCTTCGCAGCGCCCGGGGGATATATAGGGATAAATAGCGGGGTCGTACTGAGGTCGACTAATGAGAGCGAACTCGCTGCGGTAATGGCCCACGAAGTTTCACACGTGACCCAACGGCATCTTGCGCGTGCGTTCGAGCAGGCAAACCAATTCACGTTGCCTGTGGCGGCTGCGATGATCGGTGCGATCCTCCTCGGTGCGGTATATCCTGAACTTGGGCAGGCGGCTATGGCGGGTATTTCAGCGGGAAACATCCAGGCGCAGATCAATTTTACTCGGGCAAATGAAGAAGAAGCGGATCGCGTTGGGATGGATCTGCTCGTGCGATCGAGCTATGACCCGCAGGGCATGCCTGGGTTTTTTGAACGTCTGCAGCAGGCTTCGCGTTACTATGGTGGCCAGCCACCGGAGTTCTTAAGCACCCACCCCGTTACTGTCTCACGTATTGCGGACTCCCGAAACCGTGCGGCCCAATATCCCTACAAGCAGTATCCTGACAGTGTCTCTTACCGGCTCGTCCGCGCAAAGTTACGTGTGATCACGGAGGAGAAGCCTGGGCAGGCGGTGAAATATTTCGAGGAACAGCTTAAAACCGGCCAATTTATTGATGAAAATGCTGCCCGCTATGGCTATGCATTGGCGTTGATGGCGAATAACGAGCATGAGAAGGCAGGTCAGCAACTGGAAGAGCTGCTGCAATCTGACCGGGAGAATGTTGCCTATCTGCTGGCAGCGGCCCGATTGGAAATCTCAGAAGAGCACTATGAATCGGCGCTTGCGATCTATGCTGGTTCGCTTAAGCTCTATCCTGATTATCGCCCCCTCATTCTCGGCTATGCGGAAGCGTTGATCTTGGCGGGTCGGCCAGCTGAAGCGAAGAGCGTTTTGCGTAACTATGCAAGGCAGCATCCACTTGATCCCGCTTACTATAGGCTTCTTGCCGAGGCCGAGGGTCGATCCGGCGCAGAAGTGGACGCGCGCATGTCCATGGGGGAGTACTATTACTTAGTGGGACAGACGGCTTTTGCCATCGAGCAGTTAAAACGGGCGCAAAGCATGCCAGCAGCTGACCATTATCAGAAGGAGCGTATCGACGCACGCCTCAAACAACTCGAAGAGGAGCAAGAGTTGGAAAGGCAATTCAAACTCTAGGTGATCCTGATCCCATCGCATCGCGTTCTGCACCGTGCTGTATGGAAAAGGTTCAAGAGAGCGTCGGCGGATCACACCTATCGATGAACATCACGCGCAGACAGTTGTTAAAGATCACGTTGGCGGGTGGTGCCACGGGGCTTGCCTACGCGGCGGGCCTTCTTAGACCGCTCACGACGCGCGCTGATTGGCCCAACACGGCCTTTGCTGTGAAGACAGAACAGGACGCGCTGGCCATCCTTTACGGCGATGAGGAGATCACCTCAAGCGATGCGATCAAGATCGTGGTGCATGATCTCGTTGAAAACGGGGCAGTTGTGCCGGTCAAGGTGACGGCGGAGACAAAAAATGTTGAGTCCATAACGATACTCGTTGAGAAGAATCCATATCCATTGATTGCAAGTTTTGAACTGGGTCCGGATTCTGAAGGCTACGTCGCGACGCGCATCAAGATGGGCGAATCATCGGATATCATTACGGTCGTCAGGGCCAACGGCAAGCTCTACAGCGCCCGCAAGTTTGTGGAGGTGACTGAAGGTGGTTGCGGCGAGTAACGCAACGCGACCGCGCAGTGGGTCGCACTAGCCATGGCCTCACGCATCAAGATCCGCACGAAGCTAAGTGATGGGGTCGCATCGGTCAGGATCTTAATGACGCACCCGATGGAAACAGGACTTCGCAAAGATCGTGCAACAGGAGAGGAGATCCCTGCGCATTACATTAAGGAGGTTCTGTGCAAACACAACGAGCGGACCGCGCTGAAGGCCCATTGGGGGATCGCCATATCGAAGAATCCCTATCTGTCGTTCAGTTTCAAGGCTGCCGCTCCTGGGGATGTGATTACGATCAGCTGGGTCGATAATCGAGGCGAAAGCGCATCGGAAACGGCGGTCATCGAATAGCCCAGTGTAGCGTTAGGTTATTCTGCACCTTTGGGAGGTGCAGAAAGTTCCACACGTCGATTTGACGCCCGCCCAGTATTGAGGGGCGAAGTCGACGCGCAAGCGATATGGCGGCATACCAAGATCCAGTACGAGGGGCTGATTGGCGTACGCGCGAACCCCTCAGGTTGTCTCACCAGGCTCTATCATGCTCGGATCTGCCTCCCCAGAGAATGGGATGCGAACGCTCAGTACCTGGTCGTCCGATTTTCCATGCTTTCCATGCTATGGCTTAAAGGAAAACACGTGCTTCCAGGCTTTATTCATGCGCGGAAGGATCGAGTCCCTTGCTTTTGCCTCATGATACAGCGCTAAGCGCCTGCCACGCTGAGCGCCAGCCTCACCGCAAGCTGTGGTTATACTGGGGAAAAAGCAGTCACTACAAAGCAAAAGATACGCTTATTAGAGGACTATTTCACCACCCTACCTGCTAGGGGCTTTGTGTCGCCGTCAGATGGTGTTACCGTAGAATGGTTGGCTATCTTACATCGAGGGACGGCATGCCTTGGATGTGCGGAAGTTCGACTCCCTTGGCAAACTGTCGGCACAGCGATTCCAGTAGGCGCAGGAGGAGCAACCATTGCAGGCAGGTACCATGACGGTCGGAATGGAATTTTGTCAATGCTGCTCAAATCCGATAAGGGATAAAACCTATATCGATATGAGGGTTAAAATGGGCGCAACGGTAGGGTTTTGCGTCGAGTGCTTGGGTCTATACGATGTACTTCACTACCGTTTCCCCAACAAGTCGGACTCGGAGCTTCGTGACCAGACGCGCTTTATGTATTGTTGTGAGACCCTTCCGCCGCATCTTAAGAACAGGATGCAACGGTTCTTGTTTCTGCTGCAGAATAACAGTCAGCGCGCGAACCGCCTTCTCGGCCTCGCCGTAAAGGGACAAATGGAACTGTCTCAACTCCTCACGATTGTCTGAATCAATCTGATCAATCGCTTCTGAATCTTAAAGATAGGGATGCTGCCCGCTTAGAATTTCCCAGATCTCGTCGTGGCTTGCCTTGATTTGAAGCTCCGCATCGGAAACAGATATCACGTCGAACCCGAGCGCCGTGAATTTCTCTGCATAGAATGTCATTTCTGGGGGATCAACAGGTCTGTCAGCAGTTCGGTGATAATGGCGGGCCATCTCGGCCGAAAGTCGGAAGATGCCGGTGTTGTGATCGTACTCCTCCATCGATGTGCCCTCCTAAATAAATTTCACCGAGGCAATTGATACGATAACAGTTTATTTGGCACCCAGGATAGCAAGGACTGTGTGATGGCAACTCATTGTTGCATAAATTGCTTAGCGCATGGTGTTGGAAGAGCTCCTTGGTATAGCTGCGATGGGTTGAATTTTTCACCGCTCCCAGCCAGGATCAAGGCTGCCATAATCAAGGTCCCGCTGGCGTATCGACGCTGTACGTGAGGGTTGCCCTGCACCTTGGTGTTAAATCGTTCATCATCGAGAGGAGTCTCATGCGAGCGAAGTGGGTGGGTTCAGCTACCGCTGTGTTAATTGGTCTATCTGGCGCCCCTGCGGCAGACTTTAGTGAGGGCGTTGCCGCCTACGAACGGGGTGACTATGCGAGGTCACTTAATGAGTTCAGGGTACTGGCTGATGAAGGCAACCCCTACGCCCAATACAATATCGGTGTGCAGTATTATAAAGGTGAAGGGGTCGCCCGGGATGACACGGAAGCAGCTAGGTGGTTTCTTATGGCGGCCGAACAGGGGGTCGCGTCCGCTCAGCAGATCTTGGGGGCCATGTATTTTAAGGGGGAAGGCGTCGCGCAGGATTACATTAGGGCTTATGCTTGGTTCAACACGGCGGCAGAAGCCGGGGATACTGTGGCGAGACAAAATCGTGAGGTCATGTCAGAATTAATGACGCCCGTCCAGCTCAAGGATGCGGAAACCCTGTCGCGGGAATACGCCGAGAAGTATCCTAAGCTAGAAACCCCCTAAACAAGGTCGTGGAGGGCGCAGGCGTCTTCTCGTGGGGTTAGCGGGATCTCGCTGGTATCCCCGTTCGCCTCCACCGCTCGATGGAACTGGCGATGGACAGAACAGTCGAACGGACTGTGAGTGAATCGAGTGAACCTGTCGTGGGAGAGCAGTCATGGTGTTGTGCAACAGGGCGTTTTCTTTCTTAATTGTATTACTGTGCTTGTTATCGCCGTCGCTCGGGGCATATACGCAAGGAGGCTATGCCGAGGGTGACGGAGGCCAGTTTTCAAACCTTACGCTAAAAGGCATCGACACGGTGACACTGCGCATCAACGGAATGTCGCCCGATTACAAACGCTACGGGATCGACAAGGCGAGGTGGGAGAAGATCATGACCGAGCGCTTGCAGAATGCAGGCTTGAAGGTCGTGACCTATGACGAGGCGCTGCGCACGCCCAATGCCGCCTTGGTGCAATTGGACCTGTTTGTTAATTACCACTACGCCTATTACTCCTATGGCATCCTGCTGGCGGTGAGACATAAGGTGCCGCTGCCGTCAACTGCGCAGTCATTCGTGTCGGATACGATCTGGTCAGAATACACGAATCACTACGCTCGAAATACCGACCTCGGGACGGTCAACGGCTATATTCAAACGTTACTCGATCACTTTATCGCCGCTTATCATGCCCAAAACGCGGGCTGACATCGCCTCAAAATCGCCTGACGCGCCCGCGTTTTTCTCTTTACAGTCTTTCCCTTGGCAAGATGGCCGAAAAGGGAGCGGTACGGGCTCTTTTCAAGGGGCACCAACGCAGAGGAATCAGGCTGTTCCTAGTTGCTTGCCCGTTTCGATTTATTCTCATTTCAGCTGAGCATGACGGCTACGTTCCGCAAATCGCCGAGCCATTTCCTCGGCAATCAACTCATGTCCCGTTTTACTTGGATGCCAAGCATCATCCCCAAAGTATCGAGGCCCTTCACTTTGTTGGCGAAATACATTCAGCAAATCGTGGACTTCAATTCCATTATCCATTAGATAACTCGATATGTCTGTATGAATGTCTGTTAGCGGATAGTTGTCAAAGCTCGCTTCCTTTACAAAGAAAACGGGCAGGAGTACGACTTGGAACGCGATACCCTTATTATCTAAAAAGCGTTTCATTCGCAGCATGTAGTCAAAAACGAGCTCTCTATCTTTTTCATAGTAATACCGATGATATTCCGCACCAATCAACCACCTGTACAGCTTCTCACCTCTAAGCAAAAAGAAGCTTTTTGGCTTTTGAAAGTAACGAATTTTTTTTCCAGAGGCATCCGTAAAATCGAAATCATTTAGGCACATCAAATAGACCACCTCATCTGGAGAGAACATAATGACCTTAGTTACAAGGAGTTCGTATATCTGCGGTGCATTGTAGCCATCCATACCAAAGTTCATTCCCTCTATGGTCGTTGGCAGATCAAGCTTCTTCGTAAACACATTGAACTTTTGCACGAACGTGTCACTGGCTTTGACTCCGAGGCCAAGCGTTACGGAATCTCCGATGAACGCGGCGCGGTAGACATTAGCTGGTTTATTTTTCGACGCATAGTCATAGTCCCTGAATCCGTAACGGTTCATTTGGATATACTCGTACCTTCCATACGGTTTGTACTCCCACATCAGAATGGGGTCAGGCGAGGCCACGGTCACATTGCCAAACCATACAGGAGTATATTTCTCAGCTTTCCATTGGTAGTACCTGATGTTTTCGACAAGCTCGTATGCGGCCACGAAGAGCAGCAAGCCGAGAATTGTGCTTACCAAAACAAGAATGACGCGTTTGATCAATTCCCGCATCGTTCCAGGAGTATATTAGGAAAATCTGACGGAATCGCCGGTACTGATTAACTGGTTATCGCAGGTTGGCAGAAATGCGCATTATGGCGAGGAGCACTAAGGCGCGGTCGATCGTTGTCTTGGGGGCGTATGCTCGCAAAATGTGCTTCACTCAGCAAATCGACGCGATGCAAACGATGCCAGCATGAGACGCCTTGGCGCTATGGCGTTGCTTTTTACAGCTGAGCTGCACCTTTGAAGCTGAGCAGGGGGTGCGAAGCGCAGAAAGCGAACTGCAGGTTCACTTTCTGTACTCGTGGCCTGAGGGAAATCTAAAGAGCGCAGTACAGGATCAGGTAGACGGGAACAGCATGGTGGGCCGTGAAGGAATCGAACCTTCGACCAACGGATTAAAAGTCCGGTGCTCTACCGACTGAGCTAACGGCCCATGGGCTTAAGGCGGGCGATGTTACCGGATACGGCAGCGCTGGCAAGCCCATTTTAACATCCAAGGCCCTTGGTACCGTGAGAGCGGGCAAGAGGCTGCGTCCAATAGCCCCCACCCCCTTGATTTTGTCGCTATTCGCCCTTATTTTTGCGCGGAACATGCTTTTAGGGATGGCGCTATGCCGATCTACGAATACGAGTGTACCAAATGCCGACATCGCCTTGAGGTCATCCAGAATTTCTGTGACACACCCCTGATCCAGTGTCCAGAGTGCAATCGCCCAAGCTTGCGTAAACTCGTCTCAGCCGCCGCGTTCCACTTGAAAGGGACGGGATGGTATGCCACCGATTTTAAAAACAACGACAAGAAGAAACCCGAAACGAAAAAGCCTAGTGCGGATAAGCCAGACTCTTCGGGATCCACTGCGGCCAAATCGACAGACGAGAAGCCTGAGGCGGCATCAGGGGAGAGTCCCAAGGCAGCGTCTCCCGATTCTGACCGGTCTGTTTGAGCAAATAGGGGCTTGGGCTTCCTTCAGCCCCGGCGCTGTTGCGCGGGGCGGGGCAGGGACGTAACATCCGACCCTTTGTTACGTCGTTTGGGGACAACCTTTCATGCGCAGCCACTATTGCGGGGAGCTCAATGCAAGCCTGCTCGATCAAGAGGTCGCGCTCTGTGGTTGGGTTCACCGCAGGCGTGACCATGGTGGAGTCATTTTCATTGATCTTCGTGACCGCGAAGGCCTAGCCCAGGTTGTCTTCAACCCGGACAAGCCGGGATCCTTTGCCATTGCTGAGCAGGTTCGCAGCGAATATGTGCTTAAAGTGGTCGGCTGCGTGCGACGGCGCCCCAAAGGGATGGAGAATCCAGCACTCCCCAGCGGCGAGGTGGAGGTGGTTGGTGAGACGATTGAGATCCTTAACCACGCTGACACACCACCTTTCCCACTCGACGAAGAAAACGTCCACGAAGAAACGCGCCTACGTTTCCGTTATGTTGATCTGCGGCGACCGGAAATGCAGGCAAACATACGCCTGCGCGCACAGGTCGCTCGTACGCTTCGACGGTTTCTGGATGAGCGGGGATTTCTCGAGATCGAAACGCCGATGCTGACGCGAGCGACACCAGAAGGGGCGCGCGATTATCTGGTGCCGAGTCGCACGCAGGTAGGCAGGTTTTTTGCCTTGCCCCAGTCACCGCAGCTCTTTAAGCAACTTCTCATGATGGCGGGCATGGATCGCTACTATCAGATCGTTCGCTGCTTTCGTGACGAAGATCTTCGTGCCGAACGCCAGCCCGAATTTACGCAACTGGATATCGAAACGTCCTTCATGGATGAGACCGCGATCATGGACGTGGTCGAGGCGATGATCCGAGATCTGTACCAGCAGGTCCTTGGTGTCACGTTGCCATCACCGTTCCCACGGATGGCCTACGCGGACGCGCTCCGCCGGTTCGGCACGGACGCTCCCGACCGGCGCAATCCACTGGAACTGGTGGAAGTTGGCGATCTAATGGCAGCTGTTGAATTCAAGGTCTTCTTGGAAGCCGCCCGGATGCCGGACGGCCGGGTCGCGGCGCTTCGTTTACCGGGAGGTGCTGAACTGACACGTAAGCAACTGGATGAATACACAGCATTTGCTGGCGTCCATGGGGCCAAGGGGCTTGCCTACATTAAGGTGAACGACCCGAGCGCCGGGCGTATGGGTTTGCAATCCCCTATTCTTAAGTTCCTGCCCGATCATGTCATCCAAAAGGTGCTGAGGCGCACTGGGGTGAAGTCCATGGATCTCGTGTTTTTCGGCGCCGATCGGGCGCGCATCGTAAATGAATCGATGGGCGCGTTGCGGCTCAAGCTCGCCCGCGACCGGGGGCTGGAACGCGGGGGCTTCGCACCAATCTGGATCGTCGATTTTCCCATGTTCGAACGAAGTGGCGAGGGAGACCGCTGGGAGGCTTTGCACCATCCCTTTACATCACCGCGCTTCGCATCAGCCGAGGAGTTGGAGGCGGATCCGGGCGGCTGCCTGTCGCGCGCCTATGATCTCGTCCTAAATGGTACTGAACTGGGCGGCGGATCCGTTCGTATTCATAGCCGGGCGATGCAAATGGCGGTGTTCCGTGTACTCGGGATGAGTGCGGGCGAGGCCGAGGCGAAGTTTGGATTCCTGCTTGAGGCCCTGCGCTATGGTTGCCCACCCCACGGCGGCATCGCATTCGGCCTCGATCGACTGGTCATGCTGATGACCGGGGCCTCATCCATTCGTGAGGTCATTGCCTTTCCAAAGACCCAGACGGCCAGCTGCCTGCTCACCTCCGCACCGATCCCCGCCAGTGAGGCACAGCTTCGCGAGCTCGGGATCCGACTACGCAGGGCCCCAAGCCCGCAATAAGCCGGTTGCCATGCCGGTCACTTCTCATTAAGGTGCAAGGCCGCGTTCGCGATCCCGCGTTGCTCAGCGGCGATCTGACTTGACAAAGTGTACAAATGACACATACCATTCTAATAAGTGTAAAATCTACACTAACGTGCAAGCGGCTATGGCCTACTCTTACCAGCACCCTCACCCAGCGGTGACAACCGATGTCGTGATCTTCACGATCCAGGGCGATCGCCTTGAGGTGCTGCTGGTAAGGAGGGGCACGGAACCCTACCGCGGCAGCTGGGCGTTGCCGGGCGGGTTCCTGGACAGCGACGAGGACCTCAAGGCCTGTGCCAAGCGGGAACTCGAGGAGGAGACCGGTGTCACCGGCGTCTATCTGGAACAGCTCTATACCTTTGGGGCGCCCGACCGGGATCCGCGCAAACGGGTTATCTCCGTCGCCTATTATGCGCTAGTCCCACCCGACCGGTTGCAGCTGCGCGCAGCAAGTGATGCCGAGGCCGTCGCCTGGTATTCTCTGGACGCGCTGCCACCCCTTGCATTCGATCACAAGGATATCATCGCCATGGCACACAAACGTCTCTCCTCGAAGCTCGACTACTCCACGATTGCCCTTCAGTTCATGCCGGAGAAATTTACCTTGAGCGCGTTGCAGAAGGTCTATGAGATTATCCTGGGTGAGCGGCTTGATAAGCGTAACTTTCGAAAACGTGTCATAACATTTGCGTGTATTCAACACACCGGCGAGCTCGCGCAATACGGAAAGCACCGGCCGGCGCGGCTATACACCGTCATATCCCCGGGCACAGTGGAGTTCATCAAGTGACGACCAAGGTGCCCGGGAGCGTTGCAGCATGAACATTGCACAGCAAATACCGGGACTCTTCGACAGGCGTATCCCGAAAAGCAAAGTCCCCGAGACCCGCTCTGAGGTGCTTGATAGCGAGGAGCGCGCTTTGCTGATCGAGCGGATCACCTATCAGCTCAAGGTGCAGGACGCCGTTTTGGTCGCCCATTATTACACTGACCCTGATCTGCAGATGTTGGCTGAGGAGACGGGCGGTCATGTGTCGGATTCGCTCGACATGGCGCGATTTGGTCATGAAACCAGCGCGACCACCGTGGTGGTGGCCGGCGTCAGGTTTATGGGGGAGACGGCCAAGATCTTAAATCCTGAGAAGCGCGTCCTTATGCCGGATTTGGAGGCGACGTGCTCGCTTGATCTCGGCTGTCCGGCGGATGAGTTCAACGACTTTTGCAATGCGCACCCGGACCGTACGGTTGTCGTCTATGCCAACACGAGTGCTGCCGTCAAGGCACGCGCGGACTGGGTTGTTACCTCCGGTATCGCAGCCGATATTATTCGTTTTCTCGCCAATCGTGGGGAAAAGATCCTGTGGGCGCCGGACAAGTACCTGGGCCAATACCTCCAGAGCGAAACGGGGGTGGATATGGTGCTTTGGCAGGGCGCCTGCGTGGTGCACGAGGAGTTCAAGGGAAAGGAGTTGATGGCGATGCGCGCGGAATATCCGGATGCCAAGGTGCTGGTTCACCCGGAGTCTCCGCCATCGGTCGTGTCTCAGGCGGATGTGGTTGGCTCTACCACGGCACTCATCAATGCGGTCAAGACCTTTGATGCAGACCAGTTTATCGTCGCAACCGATAAGGGGATCTTTTATAAGATGCAAAAAGCGGCCCCTGACAAGTTATTTCTCGAGGCGCCCACAAGTGGCAGGAGTGCGACCTGTAAGAGCTGCGCCCATTGTCCATGGATGGCGATGAACGGGCTTAGGAAGCTTGCTGATGTGTTGGAGACGGGCGCCAATGAGATCATCCTCGATGCCGCCATTCGATCGAAGGCTATCGTGCCCATCACGCGCTTACTTGACTTCGCCGCGGCGAGAGATACCGTGGTCTTTGGCAATAACGACGCGTGACCGGTATTTTGACCACGGCACCTTTCCATCCACGAGCACCCTGACTCCTAGCGCACCTTGTGAATCGCCCCCCTCCGGCGAAAGCCGCCATGCAAGGCGTCGTGCTGGTCCACGGGGTCTGGATGAATGGCTTGGATATGTCCCTGCTCAGGCATCGCATCAGGGTAGCCGGTTATCTTACGGCCCAGTTCAGGTACTTGAGCCTCAACGCAAGCCCCGTTGAGAATGCGCTCTGCTTGTCCGAATTCATAAAGCGGATCGATGTGCCAGAGCTTTTTTTTGTGTGTCACAGTCTAGGTGGATTGTTGGTGCGGCATTTGTTTCACATCCATCCGCAGCAGCGCCCGGGCCGTATTGTGACGCTCGGTACGCCCCACGGCGGCAGTCATTCCGCCCGTCAATTATCGCGCTCTCGACTAGGACGTTGGCTTTTGGGGCGCAGCGTCGAGCAAGGCCTCCTCGGGAAAGTACCGCGCTGGTCCGCTACCAACGAGCTCGGCGTGATCGCGGGTAGGTTGCGCATGGGAGTCGGATGTGTCATTCCTGGTTTAGCTTGCCCGAATGATGGCACTGTTGCAGTAGAGGAGACGATGCTGGCGAATATGCGTGATCATATCACTCTGCGTGTCTCGCACACCGGGATGCTGTTTGCGCCATCGGTCGCCCGCCAGACGTTGCATTTTTTGGAGCACGGCCAGTTTGATCACGATCGGCGCGATAGCTGAACGGTGCGGAGCCACTACCTTGGGTGCTGAGGTGGCTGGTGATAAACTTTGTCCAGACATCCAGCAATGCACATGGACTGATGGCGGGGCATAGCAAGTGGGCAAACATTCAGCACCGCAAGGGTCGGAAGGACGCCAAGCGTGGCAAGCTGTTTACGAAGCGTATTCGCGAAATTACTGTAGCAGCCCGGCTTGGCGGCGGTGATGCATCGGCGAATCCGCGGCTTCGTGCGGCCATCGACAACGCGCTTTCGAATAACCTGTCCAAAGACACGATCGAGCGGGCAATTACAAAAGGGCTCGGTGCAAGCAACACCGATAATCTGGAGGAAGTCAGGTACGAGGGTTACGGGCCAGGCGGGGTTGCCGTCATGGTCGATTGTATGACCGACAACCGTAAGCGCACCGTTGCGGACGTACGGCACGCGTTTGGCAAATCCGGCGGCGGTCTCGGCACCGACGGTTCGGTTGCCTATCTGTTTACGAAAGTGGGATTGTTGACCTATGCTGCCGGCGTCGATGAAGATGTGTTAATGGAGCTGGCGCTGGAAGCCGGGGCAGAAGACGTCGTGTCTAATGAAGACGGGACCTACGATGTGCTGACGGCTCCGAATCGATTTGGCGCAGTAAAAGATGCCATCGCGAGTGCAGGATTTAAGCTGGAGGTTGCTGAGGTGACGATGCGCTCAACAACGACTCATACGCTTGACCTAGACGGTGCCCAGAAGATGGTGCGCCTGTTTGAGATGCTGGAGGATCTGGATGACGTGCAAAAGGTCTATTCTAATGCCGAAATCCCGGATGCTGTGTTAGCGAAGTTAAGCTGATGCAAAGCCGCCTCGTTGCCAATGCCCAAGGGAGGAAATGAGGTGACACGCATTCTGGGCATTGACCCGGGTTCCCAGGTGACTGGGTATGGCATCATCGACATGGCGGGCCCTCGGGCCACCCACGTTGCCAACGGGAGCATCCGTGTCCGGGACGAGGAGCTGGGGGCGAAGCTGCGGGCGATCTTCGAGAAGATCCGCGCCATTGCGGGGGATTTTCAACCGAATGAGGTCTCAGTGGAACGGTTGTTTATGCATCGAAATGCAGATTCTGCCCTGAAACTTGGTCAAGCTCGCGGTGCCGCTATCGTCGCCTGTCTGACCCAGTCCCTTCCTATATATGAATATACCCCTACCGAGATCAAGCAGGCAATTGTTGGCAAGGGCAACGCAGCCAAAGCACAGGTGCAGCATATGATTAAGGTCTTGCTGTGCCTTAAGGAAGCACCCCAGGCGGATGCGGCGGATGCCCTGGCCATCGCGCTGGGTCACGGATATCGGCGCGAGGGACTGCTGCGGATGCCGGGTGTGCGGGGTATCAGGGGCGGTCGCTTCATATGATCGGACGCATCCGAGGTGTGCTCCTGGAAAAGCGCCCCCCACGTCTGCTGCTTGATGTGCATGGTGTCGGCTACGAATTGGAAGCGCCGATGACCACGTTCTACAAGCTTCCCGTGCTCGGTGAGGAGGTCAGTTTGTATACTCACCTCGTCTTACGGGAAGATACACAGTTGCTATTCGGCTTTGCGGCCGAGGAAGAGCGGCGCCTTTTTCGGGCGTTGCTGCGTGTCAACGGGGTGGGAGCCAAAATGGCGCTTATTATCTTGTCGGGTATCGAGTCAAATGATTTCGCAGCCTGTGTGAAGGCAGGAGATAGCGCTCGCCTCACGCGCTTGCCTGGTGTGGGTAAGAAGACCGCGGAACGTCTCATCGTGGAAATGCGTGACCGGCTGGCGGACTGGCAGATGGTTTCCCCGGCAGCGGCAGCAGGCCCAGGCAGCACAAAGGGCCCGGCCGTGAGTGCGGCGGCAGATGCCGTCAGGGCATTGATTGCGCTCGGGTATAAACCGCAGGAGGCGAGCCGCTATGTGGTGGGGGTAAATCGTGACGGGCTGTCGACCGAAGAGATCATTCGTGAGGCACTTAAAGCGTCGGCGAAGAATTGATTAATCTCGCAATGGCTGGTCGAAAACGTCTTCCTATCGAAACTAAGCAGGCCGAGGCTGGCCTTGAGTCATGGTCATTTGCACGGCACGCCTGCCTATTAGCGGGGATCTTGTGTAGTCACCCGGATGGCTGAACCGGATCCCATCGTATTGCCAACCAACACGGCTGAGGATGCGGCCGCAGATAAGACCCTTCGCCCCAAGCGACTTGCCGATTTTGTAGGTCAGCGCCCCGTTCACGAACAAATGGAGATCTTCATCGGCGCCGCCTGCAAACGCGCCGAGTCACTTGACCACGTGCTAATCTTCGGTCCACCGGGTCTTGGTAAGACCACGCTGGCGCATATCATTGCCAACGAGATGGGGGTGAACCTGCATCAGACATCTGGCCCTGTGCTGGAACGCCCGGGTGATCTTGCCGCGCTGCTGACTAATCTCGAGCCCCACGACGTACTTTTCATCGATGAGATGCATCGCCTGAGTGCAGTGGTGGAAGAGGTGTTGTATCCCGCGATGGAAGACTATCAGATCGACATTATGATCGGCGAAGGTCCTGGAGCCCGGGCCATCAAGCTTGATGTTCCCCCCTTTACACTGGTGGGCGCAACCACGCGCGCGGGGCTATTGACGTCACCCCTTCGGGACCGGTTCGGGATCGTACAGCGCCTGGAGTTCTATAGCCCCCGGGATCTTGCTGAAATTGTGGCGCGATCTGCCAAAATTCTACGGCTCACCATCGAAGCCTCAGGTGCACAAGAGATCGCGGGGCGTTCCCGTGGCACTCCGCGCATTGCAAACCGCTTACTTCGACGGGTCCGTGATTACGCCGAGATACGCGCAGACGGGAGCATAACAGCGGACGTAGCGAGCAAGGCGCTCGACCTGCTCAAAGTTGATGTCCACGGCTTTGATACGATGGATCGTAAGTTGCTCTTAACCATTATTGAGAAATTCGACGGCGGACCCGTGGGTATAGATAGTGTCGCAGCAGCGATCGGAGAGGATCGTGATACGATTGAAGATGTGCTAGAGCCTTTCCTCATTCAGCAGGGGTTTATGATGCGGACCCCTCGCGGGCGCATGGCGACACGTAGTGCTTGGCTCCATTTCGGACTTACCCCTCCTCATACCTCAGCACATGGATCCGATCTGTTTGATGAGGTGTGATTCGATAGCCTACCCATCCCGGTGTAAGCATCCTGCCCGGTCGTACATTTCTCCATGACGGAGTTCAATTGGACTGTTCGCGTGTATTACGAAGACACTGATGCGGGTGGCGTGGTGTATTACGCTAATTACCTCAAGTTTATGGAGCGTGCGCGGACAGAATGGCTGCGTGATCTCGGTTTCGAACAGGATCAGCTTTTAAAGAATGAGGGATTGGTATTTGCAGTCAGGCGAGTGTCGTTGGAATACCTTAAGCCTGCACGTCTTAATGACCTGCTGACAGTCGGTGTTAGAATGATTGAAGGAGGTGCGGCAAGCATTGACTTTGAACAAGCCGTCACTAATGAGACAGGTGATGTCCTTTGCCAGGGGCGGGTTAAGATTGTTTGTGCAGACGCAGAATCGCTAAGACCTCGGCCCTTACCGAGCGCCATCCTTTCGGAGCTTAAACATGTCGGCTGACCTGTCTCTTGTTGAACTTGTAGTTCACGCCAGCGTCCTGGTGCAGATAGTCATGGTCATTCTGGTCGTGGCATCCGTAATGTCGTGGACCATGATCTTTAGCAAGCGTTTGCTATTAAGAAGGGCGAGACGTGCGGCAGATGACTTTGAAGAACGGTTCTGGTCAGCCGATGATTTGAGTACGCTCTATTCGCGCATCAGCGGTCGCAGGGTTCAACCTACTGGTATGGAGAAGATCTTCGAAGCCGGGTTCAAAGAGTTCGTTCGACTTCGTAAACAGAAAGGGATAGACCGCGTGGGCATCCTTGAAGGTGCCCAGCGTGCGATGCGAGTGGGTTTGAGCCGAGAGGTTGATGATCTTGAAACACACCTCTCATTTCTCGCCACGGTCGGATCGACGAGCCCATATATCGGTCTGTTGGGGACCGTGTGGGGGATCATGAATAGCTTTCGCGCGCTAGGGAATGTCCACCAGGCTACGATTGCTATGGTAGCACCGGGCATTGCCGAGGCGCTGGTTGCGACGGCAATGGGTCTGTTTGCGGCCATTCCCGCGGTTATTGCTTACAACCGGTACTGTAATGACGTCGAGCGTCTTATCAACCGCTACGATACTTTCCTTGAAGAATTCGCCACAATTCTGCAGCGTCACGTCCACAGCTAATCTGCAGACTCGATAACTAACGCGATTTTTAGTGAACTTTCCGTCACTGAGAGGTTCTTTAAAGTAATGCGTCAGAGGATCCGGAAGCGCCCCATGTCAGAGATCAATGTCGTCCCCTACATTGATGTAATGTTAGTGCTGCTCGTCATTTTTATGATTACAGCACCACTATTAAGCCAAGGTGTGAAAGTTGATCTTCCAAAGGTGGCTTCGGAACCCTTACCTCAGTCCGGAAAGGAACCGCTCATCGTCACTATCGATGCATCGGGTAATTTTTATTTAAATTATGGTGACGAGCAGGACAAACCAGTCGGAGCGGATAGCCTGGTTAATCGGATAGGGGCATTGCTACGTTATCAACCCGGTATCGCGGTGTTGGTGAAGGGTGACGCCGAGGTGGCCTATGGGCGTGTCGTACAGGTCATGAGCTTGCTGCAGGGCGCTGGTGTACCTGGGGTAGGTTTGATCACAGAACCGCCGGAGCGCTAGGGTAACAATGCGCCTGGGTTGGTTCGATACCCTGCGGTCATTTATCTATTCAATCGGGGTCCATGTCATACTGGCTGTGATACTGATAGTCAGTTTCCAATTTATGCCGCAGCCTGTCTTTCCACCGCCAGCTCAGGTGGACATTGTCCAGGCGGTTGCGGTGGATGAGAGCAAGGTAGAGGCCGAGATCACTCGCCTTAAAGAGGAGGAGCAGCGCAAGCGCGACGCCGAAGGTGCCCATCAGCGAGAACTGCAAAGGCAGGCCGAGGCTGCGAAGCAGAAGCGCGAAGCGGAGGAAAAGCGGACTGCCGAATTGCAAAAGCAGCAAGCCGAGGAAAAGCAAAAAAAAGAGGAAGAAACGAAGGAACTCGAGAAATTAAAGCAGGAAAAGGAGGCCCTTGAGATACAACGCAAGGCTGAGGAAGAGCGCCTAAAAGAGGCTGAGCGCAAACGTGCTGAGGAAGAAAAGCGTAAAGAGCAGGAGAAACGCAAACAGGAGGAAGAGCAACGGCGGATAGAGGAAGAAAAGCAAAAGCAGCTCGCTGAACGAAAGCGGATTGATGAGGAGAAACGCCGTAAGGAGGAGGAGCAAGCGAGGCTCGCGGAACTAAAAACAGAAGAGGAAGCATTGGAGCGTGAGAGACTTCGTCAGGAGCAGAGCGTTATTGATCGCTATATCACGCAGATACGTGCCAAGGTTAGCCAAGTGTTTATCTATCCAGAGAAAGGTTTGTCTTGCGAATTATTTGTGCGCATGATCCCGGGAGGGGATGTCGTGGAGGCAAAGGTCATTAAGTCAAGCGGTAACGCGATCTTCGATCGTCAGGCGGAGATTGCGGTTATGAAGGCTTCACCTCTTCCGGTTCCCGAGGACCCGCGCGTGTTTGAGAGAATGCGAGACATTCGGTTTGAATTTGAACCTATTTGAACCATAGGAACACTGCTGTGATCGCGGATTACTGTCGTCGTATAGCCGGTACGTTATTGGTGCTGATGTTTTGCGTGGCTGATGCGCACGCAGTGCTAACTATTAAGATTACGCAAGGCATCGAGCGTGCTCTTCCAATCGCCATTGTGCCGTTTGGATTGTCAAAAGGCACTCCCCCTCCCCCGATCGAAGTTACAGAAGTCATTGTTGCGGATCTCGCAAATAGTGGGCGTTTTGCACCGTTACCCGAAAAAGATCTTCCTTCACATCCGCATGAATTCTCCGAGATCAACTTTCAAAACTGGCGTATGCTGGGAATGGAAACCCTGGTTGTGGGCAATCTGAGTTCGCTGCAATCGGGGAATTACGATATAGAGTTCCGGCTTGTCGATGTCTACAAGGGAACACAATTGGCGGGTTATCGAGTCTCTTCGCCAGCTAGCCAATTGCGCCGTGCAGCCCATCACATCAGTGACATCATTTTTGAAAAACTGACAGGGATCCGTGGTGCCTTTTCAACACGAATCGCCTATGTCACGGTTTCGGAGAGGTCAGATCAGAGTAAGACCTACGAGCTGCAGGTGGCTGACGCCGATGGTTATAATCCTCAGACGCTTCTGGAGTCGCCACAACCTCTGATATCGCCTGCTTGGTCACCTGACGGACGTCGTATTGCCTATGTATCGTTCGAGGGGAAAAACTCCACCATCTATGTGCAGGATGTGCAATCTGGATCTAGGGAGAAAGTTGCTTCAAACCCTGGGCTGAACAGCGCGCCCGCGGTCTCTCCCGATGGCGGGCGCTTGGCCATGACGCTGTCTAAGGATGGTAATGCGGAGATCTATATCCTTCATGTTTCAAGCGGACTGTTGCGGCGGGTTACAAATGACGCGGCAATCGATACGGAACCAGCGTGGTCTCCTGACGGCAGCCAATTGGCGTTCACATCGGATCGAAGCGGGGGCCCACAGATTTATGAAGTCGATCTGAGGGGCGGCCGGCCGGAGCGGTTGACCTTTGAAGGTCCATACCATGCACGCCCGGTTTATTCGCCGGATGGCAAACATATCGCCATGATTCATGGGGAAAGTGGCTCCTACCGTATTGCCGTTCTGGAGCGGGACACGGGTTCATTGAGGATATTGACGGACACTCGGCTGGATGAATCTCCAAGTTTTGCACCCAATGGCAGTATGATTATTTATGCTACGGTTGGGCAAAGTGGAACGGAACTCGCGGCCATCTCCGTAGATGGCCGCGTGCGCCAACGACTGGCGCTTCAGGAAGGTGAGGTGAGAGAACCCGCATGGGGGCCATTTATTACCCGTTAGCGAAAATGCGGTAGAGTGATCCTCACCGTTCAGGTTGGGCGTGATTGAAGGAGATGATAGCGTGATCAGCAAAACTTTCATGATGGGGCTGCTAGTGACTCTTGCGGTCGTCGTTGGAGGCTGTAAGACCACCGGCGGCACGAGCACCACGGGAGAAGTCGAGGTGGAAGACCTTGGTAGCAAAGTTTCGGAAGGGGAAACAGGCGGCGCTGAGGCCCGGGGCCTCGGCGACGAGGGAGCTTTTCAAGGGAGCCCCCTGGATGATCCCAATAGCCCCTTATCAGTTCGAGTGATCTATTTTGATTATGATAGCAGTGAGATCAAAGCGGAGTACCGGCCGACGATTGAGGCGCACGCCGCCTATCTGGCGAGTCACCCGGACGTGCCTGTGACGTTGGAAGGTAATGCGGATGAACGGGGATCACGGGAGTATAATCTTGCTTTGGGTGACCGCCGCGCCGAGGCCGTGCGTCGCCAGTTGATTTTATTGAGTGCCTCGGCGGGTCAAATCCGAACCGTAAGCTACGGGGAGGAACGGCCGGCAGCTTTGGATCACGATGAATCGGCATGGAGCTTGAACCGTCGAGTTGAGATTGTGTATTAGGAGTTAGGAGATGCCTCGGACAGGCTGTCTTTGTTATCTAGCGTTTTTGTCGGTCGTCCTACTTGCCCTGCCCGGCGCACGCGGTGAGCAAGCGGCGCCTGTCGAGGAACGCACGCCTTCCGATGTAAATCAGCGTCTGACTAATCTCGAGCGGCTCCTCGGATCCCGGGGGCTCTTGGACATGCTTAGCCAGCTGGAAAGCCTGCAGAAGGAAATGCAGCGCCTGCGTGGAGAGATTGAGGTGCAGACCCACACGCTGGGGCAGATGCAGCAAAGGCAGCGGGATCTCTATACGGACCTCGATAAGCGTTTGCAGCGTATCGAAGCGGGGGGAGTGGGGAGCACGGCTTCAGGCGTTCCGGCAGCGGAGCCGGGAGCCCAAACGACGGCCGGCCCGCCCGCGGCAGCGCTTCCACCCGCTGCCACGGCCACGTCGCAGGTGCGGGCGGGCAAGACGGGGGAGACCCCCCAAAGTCTCGAAGTGGCCAAGCAGGCCCCCACTGAACCGCCAAAACCGGGTATAGCAACGCCGCCCGCGACTGCGTCCGAAGCCGCACTGGCGGAGGGTGATCCCGCTGCCGCGCAGGCCGCCTATCAGCAGGCCTTCACACTGCTGAAGCAAGGTCGCTACGAGCAGGCAGTTACCGCTTTCAATGAATTTCTTGCAACGTATCCTAAAAGCGCTAACGGGGACAATGCGCAATACTGGTTGGCCGAATCGTATTACGTCCTGCGCCGATTCGAACAGGCCATCGTGGAGTATCAGAAACTCGTAGTGAATTATCCGGATAGCCAGAAGTTGACCCATTCCATGCTGAAGATCGGGTACAGCTATTATGAGCTGGGTCAAATGGACCAAGCTCGGACTGTCCTGGAAGATCTAAAAACTCGCTATCCTGGTACAACGGCAGCTCGGCTGGCGGAGGAACGGCTACAGCGCATGAAACTGGTCCAGCAATAGAACAAAGTCGAGAGCCAGCGCTCTCGCCCAGCCGCCACGCCCGTGCGTCTTGGCGGCTCATTGAATCCAATGTGTATCTATGGGTACCTCAAGCGTTCAGGCATCGCGTCAGGCATCACTTCGGATCACCGAAATCTTCTACTCCATTCAGGGCGAATCGCAAAAAATTGGTTTGCCTACTGCGTTCATTCGGCTAACCGGCTGTCCCTTGCGTTGCCAGTATTGTGATACGGCGTACGCATTTCATGGTGGGGAGGACATGTCGATGGATTCCATTCTGCAACGCATAGCGGGATTCAATGCGCAGCATGTAACTGTAACAGGCGGCGAACCTCTTGCACAGAAAGATTGCCTGATACTACTCAGGGAACTCTGTGACTCAGGTTACCATGTCTCACTGGAAACGAGCGGGGCGCTGGACCTATCCGGAGTGGATAAAAGGGTCATGAAGGTTGTTGACTTTAAGACGCCGGGATCAGGAGAGGAAGCGAAAAACCGCTACTCAAGCATTGAGTATCTATCGAGTCAGGATCAGATTAAGTTCGTTTTATGTGATCGCAATGATTACGAGTGGGCGAAATCAAAGATAAATGAATTTGCCCTTCATCAGTGTTGCGAGGTTTTGTTCTCACCCAGCCACGAAGAGCTTGATGCAGCGACGCTGGCCGATTGGATCTTGCAGGACCATCTGCCGGTACGTTTTCAGATCCAGCTTCATAAGTACCTATGGGGAAATGTCCCAGGGAAATAAAGCGATAAAGGCGGTCGTACTTGTATCAGGAGGTCTGGATTCCTGTACACTTCTGGCTATTGCCCGTGAGCAGGGTTACGCGTGTTATGCGTTGAGTTTCGATTATGGTCAGCGGCACCGCGCGGAATTGGTGGCTGCCGAACGCGTGGCGAGTACCCTCGGTGCGTTCGAGCACAAGAGGATCTGTCTCAATCTTCAGACGTTTGGTGGTTCAGCATTGACGGATGAGTCGATCGCGGTGCCGCAATTACATACTGAAGGTATTCCTGTCACCTACGTTCCCGCTCGCAATACGATTTTTCTAGCTATGGCACTGGGTTGGGCAGAAGTACTTGAGGCACAGGATATCTTTATCGGGGCCAATGCGATTGACTATTCGGGTTATCCCGATTGCCGCCCTGAGTTTATTGCGGCGTTCGAAAGAACAGCACAGTTAGCTACTAAAGCGGGTGTCGAAGGACGCGCGTTCAGGATCCATGCGCCCCTTATCCAAATGCGGAAGGTCGAGATCATCCAAGAAGGGATACGCCTCGGCGTGGATTATTCACTGACCGTATCATGTTACCAGGCGGACGAAGACGGTAAGGCGTGCAGTGTCTGTGAATCGTGTAGATTCCGGGCGGAAGGGTTTCGCGCAGCCGGTGTCTCCGACCCAACACGTTATCAGGTAGCTGCCAAAATCACCGGCGATAGCCAATTAGCATAATACGGCAACGCCAGAGCGCTCTCTGCCGCCTCGCGTGCGCATTTGTTCAACTAACCACCGTCGGGGGCTTGCCCGCTCGTTGATGCCACCTGAATGGGTTCCGTGAGATGAACATAGGCGTGATAGCGCGCACGAATTTCCCTGACGTAATCAACGGTTTCACCGCAACGGCAGAGACGAAACCTTGACCGGTGCATATGTTGTGGCCGTCCTAAGAGGTACAGTGCCCGTTCGACATTGTTGAACCAACGGTTCGGATCGAGTCCGAGTTCCTTTGCGAAACGCCGTGCATCCTCTATTCGCCCGTAACCTGCGTTGTACGCGGCTAGGGCGAACCAGGTTCTATCATGTACGACAAGCTCGGGTTCAAAACGGTCTCGTAGCCAGTGCAAGTACGTGATGCCGGCACGGATCCCCCGTTCGGGGTTCCTGACATCGCTATACCCCAACTGGCTGGCTGTCTTAGGCAAGACCTGCATCAGACCCTGCGCTCCGGCTCTTGACAGCGCCTGCGGATTGAATCGGCTTTCCTGATACATTTGAGCCACGATCAGGCGCCAGTCAAAGCCGTATTGCTCCGCATATTTCTTTACAAAGTCATCGTAAGGAGACAGCTGTGTATTTCGCTCGGTAGCGAGCTGTAGGTGCTGCTGTGCCGTGGCGGGATCTTTGAAGTATTTCTGGTAAGTAAGGTTATAAAATCTGCTACGATATTCCTTATCGAGATAGTCATTGACTGCGTCCAGTAATTTTTCATTTCCTGACCGCACTGCCCAGCCGTTTGGCATCGGTTCCCCGACTGGGAATAGAGGCTTGATGTCGTCGCGCAATCTGAGCTCGATAGCGAGTTCGTGGCTGTCTACGATTGCGAGCTCACGACGGCCTTGTGCGATTCGTTCAGCAATGTCTTTTGTTGTGAATTCATGCGGCGCTTCAATCAGCGTTACGCTAATTCCCGTATCTCTTAAGCGCTGAAGACTGCGCAAATACGGGCTGCGGTGCGGGACAATGACTTGGCGATCGGAAAGGTCATTGACGCCGGATAGATCTGATTCAGCTGCACCCCCGACAACGGTGTACCTTGAGTAGTTGTAAATACGCGAATATGCGACGGGTTCATCACTATTGCCGTTATCGATAGGTAATGATGCGGCCACTATATCGCCCTTCCCTTCGTTCAACCAAGTTAATGCAGTTTCGTTGTTGGGCGCGACCAGTATCTCAAGACGAAGTTTTTGCTGAACCGCAAATCTGCGCACCAATTCATACTCAAAACCAAGCAACTCCCCTTTGAACTGAAAGAAGTTTGAGGGACTTTCACGGGTGATAACTCGTAATATGCCTCGTTCCTTTAGAGCAGGAAGATCATCTTGGTATATTTCGGGGATTCGTCGCGCGGGTTGATATTGGTTGAGGTATTTGTTGAGTGCCGCAATCAAATCAACAGCACCAGATCGTGTGGCCCAAGCTACAGGTTGATCGTTTGTGAGATCGAATGCGGTTTTAATATTAAGACGTGCCGGTAGGAGTGTCTTCAGGTTTGTGCTGGTTGTAACCGTTGCGTCGTATTGCCCAGATGCAACTCGCTCAAGGATTGTTTCCTCGCTGAGATAACTGGGTACCGTCTCAACCTTGATCGTTGGATACTTTGTCTTAAGTACCTTAACAGCGTCCCAAGCGGGTGACTCGTCTTGCATCGCTACGCGTCTTCCCGAGAGGTCCGCGGGTCTGTGAATCGTATGGTCGTCCGCACGGATGATTAACTGGTATCGCGCTCGGGCGATCGGTACGGTATGGGCGATTTCGGGATTTGGCGTTAGGGATTGGGGGGCGGTGTAGGCAATCAGGTCACCCTTGCCCTGCAGGAGGAACTCTATCAGATTGGGGGGGTTGTCGACATCGATCCAAACTGGTTTTAGTCCGACCTCATCAGCGAATTCAGCGATCATCTGCTGCTCGACATCGGCCAATCGAGTGTCGTCTGCGGGATACTTTACCTTGTGCTCGCGCATCGCAAGAATCCGCAGCTTCCCCCTTTGTTTGAGCGCGCCGAGATCGCCGGTCTCGAGGTACAACCAGGGGGGCGCCCCTGTGATGCTAGGTGATCGGTAATAGAGTGCTTTGAGGTTCTCGGCAAGCGGTGATCCGTCGACTGCCACACGGATGGCGTGCTGACGGGTAACGCCGAAATCAGCCCTAGGGCGGCCAGGAGCTCCGTATTGCGGTGTTGGCATCAAGCAGGCGGATACCACGAGCTCCGCGACGAGCGCAAGGCACGCGTAGGTGAGCATCGTTGTCTGATCATGCACGGTTGGCATGGCTCGTGCCTGCGCCTCGCTAATTGACTGGGTCAACCGTCTTAGGCCGACAAAGCCGTGTGCCTTAATGCGCTGCACATAGCCGTTTGACCGTGTCATCGCGATTTCCTTGGTCAACGGCAGATCCTCTCGTGACGGCTGGCGTCTCGGCTTTGCACGGATTTTATATACCACAGGTTCATGTTGCATCGCAACATAGACCCTTTAAGCCGGTCTGCGCAAAAACCTTTAGGGACAGCGCCAATCTTGCCTTTCTTCGCTGCTAATGGGCGTTGATTGAGGTGGATGTTCAGCCTCAAGGGTCCGTCCCAATAGCAAAACATGCCTCCAAAAAGGGTTCAGCCCGATCCCGACGTTCGGCCTTTGCGCTCTGGAGGGGTCTTACGCACTGTGCGCCGACGGATCCACGCTAACGCTAGCAAAGTCCGCTCGACACACCAAAGGTGCGCTCTCCCTCGCCGGTGGTGGCTCTTATATAGCAGCCCAATATCTTGTGGTCAAGGACCCCTTAATGCCTATATATAGTAGCTAATGGGGAAGGCTGATCCGCCCTGCCAAGGCCCGCACGGGGCGGCTCTCGCCGGGCGCACTGCTGTTTCGGGCAATCAGAGTGGATAGCGCCCTGTGCGATAACAGAGCCAATCTTGGCTCAGGGCGAGGTTTCAAGGGCATCGATGGGATCAACACCCGCACCGCCGTCAAGAGGACATCCTTTTCGATGGCGAAAAAATCCTGAAATACCTCCAGGCCTCACCCGTCCTTTACCTCCAATAATGGGCTTCGATCCGATCGCACGGACTTAAGCCGTGTGGCCGGCGGCAGTTCTCGAAAATTGAGATGATCGATTCCAAATGCGGTTGCACTCCGGCTAATGATCCCCTCCTCGGCCGCGGTGCCTTGGGGCTTCAACGTTGCCGAACAATACGGCCCATTCGCGCGGAAGACCCCAGTTCTGGTTTCTATGCAGCGGAGCACGTACAGCTTCCCATCCTGTATCCTCGTCTCCGCGCTGCAGGGTCGCAACAAACAGAGCGGGTTTGCGCTCGCCATCTCAATGAACGAGTGTTGGAGCTCTTGATACGTCGTTGAGTATTGTTGCAGGCAGATCGAGCAAACGATCGGGCAAGGATCCCAAGATGCTTAGCATCTAAAAGCCCCATTCGTGCACTGGAACAGCACTATTCTGTCGTTCGTGATAGGCTTTGTTCAGCGCGTTCATGTTATTTCCGTGGCGCGCCACCCAGCGGCGCTGCCATTCGGCTCCGTTCTGTGCAGTGTGGACTCTCGCCTCAATAATGCCTGTGTAGGCGTCAATATCAGTGCGGTCGATCTCCAGCTTTTCAAGGCCCTTACGCGCCATGGGGAGAAGATGTTCAATTAACAGCGTTTGTATCGGAATGGCTCCGCGGTCCAGCCACTGGATCTTTGTATGCAAGCCCTCGCGCGCCGCTAGGTAGAAGTTGGAGCGCGCGATGGGGAATTCAAGTTGATTTTCCGGCGGATTAGAGAGGGTGCTGAGTGCGTGAATCAAGCCAAAAAACATCGCTGCGTTGGCAATGCAATCGAGCACACTAGGTCCAGCTGGCACGACGCGATGTTCGATTCGTATATGGGGTGTGCCATCTGGGTCGAATCCGATGAGCGGACGGTTCCAGCGCCAAATCGTACCATTGTGCAGTCTGAGATGGCTGAAGCGGGATGGGTCTTCCTCCATGATCATGGGCAGTAAGACCGGATAGCGGGATGCGTTTTCTTCGAAACAGGTTGCGAGCGAGCCGTGAACGTAACCGTTACCGAAAGTTACCCGTCTGTCATGCTCGCTACCGATTTCTATTGCTTGCTCAAACAATGGGATACGTGTTTCATCCCATAGTTCGTGGCCAAAAAGATAGAGTGAATTAGCACAGGCTGCAACCATCGGGGCGGATGCGATGATCGCGGCGTTATAAGTGCGTACAGCATTTTCCGGTGAGACTTGCAGGTGGATTTGGAAGGATGTACAAGCTGCCTCTAGCATGACATCCTCATGTGTAGTGCACAGGTGCTCCTTGCCTCGAATATCAAGCTGTAACGGGCGACCCTGGCGCATTCGCAAAATCTGTTCATTAAGCGCGTGATAGCGTGTCATCGATGACATATGTTCTATGCTGAGTTGTTCTTGACGCAGACTCGGCGGAATACCAATCATTAATAAATCAGCGTTCATTGTTGCGGCAGTTCTACGACAAGCCTCCCACGTCTTGGTGAGTTCCGCTGCCATGCGATGCAGGACGTCCCCGCGAAGTGTCCGTGGACTGCTGTTGATCTCTACGTTAAATGACGCGAGCTCGGGGACGACCAAGGGCTGATTAAGGCGCTGAAGAAATTTCTCATTAATTGGTGCAGGGGTGGCGTTTCCGTTGACCAGCCAAGCTTCCAGTTCGAAACCGCCGACGCCGCTGCGCTGACTCAGGCGTCGATGACGAATGTATTCGAGCAAAAGACTCGTCTCCTCCTTCAGGCGATTGCTAAAGGCTCGGAAATCGTGGCTTGAAAACTCGCTTGAACGGATTTCCTGACCCATAAGGAGGACGAAACATAGTGAGTTGATGCGAGACCTTAGGTGGAAAGGGGCTGATGCGCCGTACGCAGTTTGTCAGGAAAGAGTATAGGCCATCCTTCAGGTAGCGATTTTTTTAGCTAGCGCTGGGGGGCCACCGTATCTTGTAATTGACGGAGTCGCTCCGGTGTTCCGACATCGACCCATACACCGTGCCAATGTTCTCCGGTCACATAGCCATTGGCCATGGCAATACGCAGGAGCGGTGTGAGCGGGAATGCGCCCCCATGGCAATCTGCAAAGAGTTCGGGACGATAGACCGCGATTCCGCTGAACGTGAGTTTGGACGTTCCATCAGGAAAGACCTGCTCATGGATAAGGGCAAAATCTCCGTCGGGGTGATGGTCTGGGTTGTCAACCAGCACCAAATGCGCATAGCCCCTAGGTTCGCGCGCAAGCTTTCCCAGTGGATAGTCACACCAGATGTCGCCGTTGAGCACCATGAAAGGGCTATCGCCAAGCAACGGCAGGGCCTTGAATATTCCTCCCCCGGTGTCAAGCGGTTGCTCACCTTCGGCTGAATAATGAATCAGCGCACCGTAGGTGTGACCATCTCCGAGCGCTTCTTCTATCTGGTCCCGCGATCCGGCGTGATTGACGACAATGTCGCGGATCCCTGCGTCGACCAGATGCTCAATATGGCGCTCAATTAATGCCTTTCCGGCGATTCTCAGTAACGGTTTGGGGGTGTGTTCTGTCAGTGGTCGCATGCGCGTACCCCGCCCTGCCGCCAGGATCATTGCCCTCATTGTGTCCGCCTTGCGTCTAACGCCGGCATGACCCGCTGCGCGATGAGCTCGTGCAGCCCTGAGAGTTCGGGGTAGCGCCGGGCCGTCTCAAGCACGTAGGTGAGAGTGCGAGGTACATCGCTGAGAAAACCGGTTTTGCCATCGCGATGCGTCAGTCGGGCAAAAATTCCGCTTGCCTTTAGGTGGCGCTGCACACCCATCAGGTCGACCCAGCGCAGAAATTGCGTTTGATCCTGAAGTGACAGGATCCCAGCTGCCATAGCCCTGTCGTGATACTCAAAGACCCAAGACTCGACTTGATCCAGCGGCCATGCTATGTAGCAATCTCTGAGCAGTGAGATCAGATCGTATGTCACGGGTCCAACGACAGCGTCCTGAAAGTCGACGATCCCAGGGTTGTTGTGGCGTGTGCGCAGAAGGTTGCGCGAATGATAATCCCGGTGCACGAAAACGGTGGGCTGGGCTAATGCAGAATCGGCAAGGAGCGCGAATGCCCCATCCAGCATACTGTGTTCGTCCGCTCTCAACGATAGATTGAGGTGCTTTCTCACTAGCCACCGGCGAAACAGCTCCATTTCCTCGTATAGCAGTGCCCTGTCGTAGGATCGCAGGCCGTCGGTGCTGGCCTTTGACTGCATAATTAATAGAGCGTCTAGGGCATCATTGTAGAGCTTGCCGACGTTGCTAGGAGATAACACATGAAGATACAGTTCCCTACCAAGATCGCTAAGCAGTATAAAACCCTGCGCTCGATCCACTGCCAGCACGTCGGGCACATTTAGGCCACATTCGCTTAGCTTCCTTGCCACATTGAGATAAGAGCCGCAGTCTTCCTTGCCCGGCGGTGCGTCCATGACAATCCGTGTTTGCCGGTCGAAAGTGATGCGCAGGTAGCGCCGGAAGCTTGCATCCTCAGAGGCAGGGTTGATGTCAAATGCGGCGATGCCCACATCATCGCGGAGCCAGCGCGCGATCTCGTCGAGGCGCTGCGACATGTCACAATCTAGGGTGTGATCCGAATTGCCCGTATCCATAAAGCCTTGGCGCCCAATTATAGACCTCACCGAGGATCATTGCGGATGATTACATCATAAGGTCGCATTTGGAGGCAGCCCAAGGCGGCGGTTGTAGCAGGTTTCCGTGCAGAGGCCATATCTGGCATCATCT
>JAKEHO010000078.1 GCA_022614965.1 Gammaproteobacteria bacterium | reverse complement strand
TGCCCCAGGCGCGCTGCCGCGAGATACACCAATCGGGTCGGTTCTGAACCATGCCCTCAATTCGTTGCCGACCCCACTCCGGGTTCCACAGGACCTCCGCGATCGCATGCAGCGCCTCAGCCCGCAATCCATTGCTGTCCATGCTGATGAACCATTGGGGCGTGGCGCGAAAGATGATGGGGGTCTTGTGGCGCCAGCAGTGCGGATAGCTGTGCGTGATGGTCTCCTCAAACAGCAACGCGCCCTTACGCTTGAGTACCTCAATGACGTGGGCATTCGCAGCGAAGACCTCTTCGTCCGCAAAGAGTTCGGTGTCCGGTAGAAAGCGCCCATCCGGACCGACCGGATTATCCACTGGGAGCCCGTACTGCTCCCCAACAAGGTAATCATCCTCGCCATGGCCCGGTGCGGTATGCACCGCCCCGGTACCCGCATCGAGGCTCACATGGGCTCCCAGGATCACGGGCACAACCCGTTGATAGAACGGGTGCTGCAGCGTTGCCCCTTCAAGGGCCTTGCCAACACAGGTGCCGATCACACGGTACTCATCGATTGCATAGCGTTGCATCAAGGCATCAACCAGCTCCAGGGCAAGCAGCAGGCGCTCCGATCCCTGTGGGATCCTGCATTCAACAAGTGCATAGGCGAGGTTGGGATTAACCGCCACCGCCTGGTTGGCCGGGAGCGTCCAGGGCGTCGTCGTCCAGATCACGACCGAGAGGGGCCCCTCGCCGGGGCGCTCCGATCCGGCGAGACATCCCCTAACCACCGCCTCATCGTCCAGAACCCGGAATCGCACATCGATGGCGGGAGACTGCCGCTCTTCGTAGTCGACCTCAGCTTCTGCAAGCGCTGAGCCACAATCGGCACACCAGTGCACCGGCTTCGCCCCCCTTTGCACGTGACCGGCCTCCATGATCTTCCGGAGCGAACGGACGATATTCGCTTCGATCCTGAAATCCATGGTCAGATAAGGTGAAGACCAGTCACCCAGCACACCGAGCCGCTCGAAATCTGCGCGCTGGCGCGCGACCTGTTCTCGAGCAAATTGGCGGCAGGCACTTCGAAAGGTCTTGGCATCGACGTCAACGCCGGACTGACCGACCTGCTTCTCCACCACCAGCTCAATGGGTAGCCCATGGCAGTCCCAACCGGGGACAAAGGGGGCATCAAAACCGCTTAGCGTTCGTGCTTTGACGATGATGTCTTTCAGCACCTTATTAACGACGTGTCCAATATGAATATCACCGTTGGCATACGGTGGACCGTCATGGAGCACGAACTTCGGACATTGCGCCCTGTGCTCGCGAATCTTGTGATAGAGATCCATCCCCTGCCAGCGTGTAAGGATCTCTGGTTCGCGCTGGGCCAGATTAGCGCGCATGGGAAACTCGGTCTTCGGTAGGCTCAGGGTGTCTTTGTAATCACTCATGCCTATCCCCGATAAAATTACCATTCGACAAATAAGCGGATGTCACGACCACCGTACACTCTCAACCTGTTGGCAATTCGTCTTTGACGCAAAGAAGGCTTTTGCCTGCTGAATATCCTCTGCAATCTGCTTTTGAAGCGTGGCAATAGATGCGAATGACCGCTCTGCGCGTATTCGCTGACACAGGCTGACACGCACATAGCGCCCGTAGATTATTTCATCGAAATCGAAGATGTGGACTTCAAGCAACTCGCGCTTACCATTTATCACTGGGCGCGTTCCGATGTAGGCAACCGCTGCAAGCGCTTTCTCCACGATCCCCTCCACACGAGCGGCAAACACGCCGTGCAAGGGTGAGCGCAATCGATGCAATTCAATATTGGCGGTAGGAAAGCCGAGTGTGCGCCCACGCTCATCTCCGTGGGCAACCCGACCACTGATACTGTAGCGCCTCGCCAGCAGCCGGCGGGCCAGTTCGAGATCCCCTTCCACCAACGCCCGGCGCACACGCGTGCTGCTGACTCGCTCACCATCAACGATGCAGGTCGGCGTCGCCGTGACGCTAAACGTCATTGCTTCCCCCAAAGAGCAGAGTTTTGAATAATCCCCCTCGCGACCCTTGCCAAAGCGAAAGTCATCACCCACCACCAAACGCCGCACGCCCATCCCATCCACCAGCAGGTTTCGTACGAACTGCTCCGCCGAGAGCGAGGCCAACCTGTGATTGAACCGCAGGCAGACCACACGGGTGATTCCATGATCGGCAATGATCTCGGCCTTTTCGCGCAAGCGCGTCAACCGAGGAGGCGCCGTGGCGGGGGCAAAGTACTCCTGGGGCTGAGGTTCAAACGTCATGACCACCGAAGGAAGCGCCATACTCGCCGCGTTCTCCCTTAATGCCTGTAACACAACCTGATGCCCCAGATGCACACCATCAAAGGTGCCGATGGTCGCAACGCATCCCTTATGCTGCGCTTTAAGATTGTATAAGCCACGGATCAGCTCCATGAGATACGACCCATTCACAAAACGCGTAATTATACCGGAGGGGCTTGACCTGTCATGTCGCGCCAGCGAAGCCCTGCAAGCCAGAGAGAAATCAAATACGTCGCAGCCCCGACCGCGATCCAAAGTGCGAGATGCAGCGCCCGTGCAGAAACCCCCCATGAAAGCCACGTGGTGATCTCACCCACGCCCGCTGTCAGTACAGCACCGAGCACGCCGCTCGCGATGGCGACGCGCAGCAGAAGCGGAGTCCAGCCTGGCATGGGGCGGTATGCGCCCTGCGCTCGTAGGGCGCGATATAAGAGCCCGGCATTCAAGAACGCAGACAGCGAAGTCGAAAGCGCCAGTCCAGCGTGTGCAAGAGGAATGACTAAGAGGAGGCTTAACACAATGTTGGCAACCATGGCGATCACACCGATGCGCACCGGCGTGCGGGTGTCCTGTCTCGCAAAGAAACCCGGCGCAAGTACTTTAATAAAGATAAAACCCAACAATCCAAGCGAAAAGGCCATCAAACTTCTGCTTGCCATCGTCACGTCATAGGCGCTGAACTCCCTATATTGGAACAGGGTTGTCAACATGGGCCCGGCCAATAACATGAGCCCCAATGAGGCTGGCGCACCGATCACAATGACCCAGCGCAATGCCCAGTCCAATGTTTGGGAAAAGGTCTCCGTCGAGCCTTGCGCATGCTTTTCAGAGAGGCTCGGCAAGATCACCGTCGCCAAGGCGATGCCAAACGCCCCCAACGGGAATTCAACCAGCCGGTCCGAGTAGTACAACCAGGTCACGCTGCCAGTTACCAGAAACGAAGCGATGAGGGTATCAACCATCAGATTGATCTGGGAGACCGACACGCCGAATAAAGCGGGGAGCATGAGCCTTAGGATCTTTCTTACCCCGGCGTCATCCGGTTCAAATTTCGGTCGCGGCATGAGTCTTAAGCGCAGCAGAAAGGGCAGCTGAAAAAGCAATTGCGCCACGCCTCCAATAAAGACACCCCAGGCCAACGCTGTGATAGGATTCTCTAACTTGGGCGCAAGAAAGACAGCACAGAGAATTAACGATACATTCAGTAAGGTCGGGGTAAACGCGGGGATCCCGAACTGTTTGTAGGTATTTAAGATCGCACCCGCGAAGGCGGCAAGCGAGATAAAAAGCAGATAAGGAAACGTGATCCGCAGCATAGCGACACTGAGGTCGTACTTATCGACTTGACCGATAAATCCTGGTGCAAATAGGGCGATAAGGAGCGGAGCCGCAACAATGCCCAGCACGGTGACACCCACCAGAACAGCCCCAAGTGTCCCAGATACCCGATCGATAAGGCCACACACGTCCTCATGCACCCGCTTGGTCTTGTACTCAGTGACCACAGGGACAAATGCCTGGGAAAACGCACCTTCGGCAAAGAGCCGCCGGAGAAAGTTGGGGATCTTGAACGCGACAAAAAATGCATCACTTCCGGCCGTTGCACCGAATAATTGTGCAATGACCATATCGCGAAGCAGCCCCAACACACGGGAGATTAAGGTCATACCGCCGGTGGTGGCGGTCGATAGAAGGAGTTGCCTAGTCAGCGCGGCAACCCTTCAGGAACGGTGGAAGGCGGCGGATGCGTGCTGTTTCTCAAGAATGTTGTTTCGGTATGCTTCGCAAACGCATCTCAGAATAGCATATTCACCAGGCGGGATTGACAAATCACAATCCGATCAGCATAGTGAGCCGCCTTTCGTCATAGATAGCCGGAAACATTGCATTGGCGAATATTGCTTCAGCACGTAAACGCGCCCGTCAGTCGGAAAAGCGACGCAGGCAGAATGCGAGCCGACGTTCCATGGTCCGCACCTATATAAAAAGGATCGTGCAGGCGATCGAGGCCAAGGATAAAGAAGCCGCAACAAAGGCTTTTCACGCCGCTCAGCCCATCATCGATCGGTCCGCCCGCACAGGGCTCATACACAAAAACAAAGCGGCAAGGCATAAACGGCACTTGTCGGCGCAGATCCGTGCGCTATAGCGGAGGCCCAAGGGGCCTCCTTCTCATCGCCCAGCGCCCAAATCTTTAGAGCAGCACCAGATTATCCCGGTGGATGAGCTCAGGCTCATCCACATAGCCGAGCAGCTCTTCAATCCGATCACTCGGCTGACCCATGATGTGCCGGGTCTCGTTCGCATTGTAGTTCACGAGCCCCCGAGCGATCTCGCGGCCATCCGGACCCACACAGGCGACGACTTCCCCACGGTTGAAATCACCTTCCACGGCTGTGACGCCCACCGCTAACAGGCTCTTTCCCCGCTTGTGCAGCACCTCAACGGCGCCCTCGTCCAACACCAGTCGGCCACGCAGTTGCAAATGCCCGGCCAGCCACTGCTTGCGGGCAGCGAGCGGGGTCCGGCCAGGCTCAAGGAATGTGCCGATGCCCTCACCTGAGGAGATCCGCGCAAGGACAGCTGGGGTAAGGCCCGACGCGATCACGGTGGCCGTGCCCGATCGGGCGGCGAGCGCGGCGGCCTTCAGTTTTGTGCGCATCCCCCCTCTCCCCCAGGCACCCCCCTCCCCCGCCATCACCTCAAGGCCCGGATCGCCGGCACGCCCTTCCTCGAGCAACTTGGCCTTTGGATCCCGGCGCGGATCACGCTCATAGAGCCCCTCCTGGTCCGTCAAGATCACCAGCACCTCCGCTTCGATCAGGTTCGCCAAAAGCCCCGCCAGCGTATCGTTGTCACCGAATCGGATCTCGTCCGTTGCGACAGTGTCATTTTCATTCACAACGGGAATAACGCGAAGGGCCAAAAGGCTCCGCAGCGTGCTACGTGCATTTAGATACCGTTGGCGTTCGGACATATCATCGTGTGTCAGCAAAACTTGAGCCGTGCGCATACCGTAGCGCTGGAAGCCCGATTCGTAGGCCTGCACGAGTCCCATCTGCCCGACCGCCGCCGCGGCCTGCAGCTCATGAATGGCGCGCGGCCGACGTTTCCATCCAAGGCGGAAGATCCCTTCTGCAATTGAGCCAGAAGAGACTAAGGCAATCTCCTTATCTTGCCGACAGAGCTCGGCCATCTGGCCAACCCAGTTCTCCAAGAGATCAACGCGCAGGCCGCGGCCATTGTCCGTCAACAGCGCACTCCCGATCTTGACAACCCAACGACGTGCGCGGGGAAGTGATGCCCGCCCATCACCCATTGCCCGCTCCCCTTTCTGCCGCCTGCCGAGGTTTGTGTCCTTCAAACCATCCATCGATCGCACCGATGAGCTCTTGGCACCCGGCACCGGTCAGCGCGGACACCTGGAACACGGGAGCGCGCCAGCGAAGCTTGTCCACGATCGCGCGAGCGCGTGGCGCTCGCTTATCGCTCGAGAGAAGGTCGATCTTGTTCAGCACCAGCCATCGCTCCCGCGTAACCAATTGCTCGCTGTATCGTTTTAATTCTTCCTCGAGCTTGCGCACGTCACTCACGGGACGAGCCACATCATTCGGACTCCCCATATCGACGATATGTAATAACAACCGGGTACGCGCAAGGTGCTTCAAAAAGCGGATCCCGAGACCGGCGCCTTCGGATGCGCCCTCGATCAATCCCGGAATATCCGCAATCACAAAATTGCGATCGGCATCGGTTCGAACCACGCCGAGGACTGGATACAAGGTCGTAAAGGGATAATCAGCGACCCGAGGACGGGCCGCGCTGACTGCCCGAAGGAGGGTCGACTTACCCACATTCGGCATGCCCAAAAGCCCGACATCCGCGAGCACCTGGAGCTCCAGGCGCAGATTACGCTTCCCACCTTCCTGCCCCTTCGTGGTCTTTCGTGGCGCACGGTTGGTACTGCTTTTGAAATGGGCATTGCCAAGACCGTGTGAACCCCCTTTTGCAACGAGCAGCGTGTCTTTCGCTGAAACGAGTTCACCGATGAACTCATCTGTGTCGGCATCGAACACCAAGGTCCCGAGCGGCACTTTGATCAGCCGTTCCTCGCCACTCTTGCCGGTGCATTGACGAGCCATGCCGCGTTGACCGTTCTCACCGTGGAACTTTCGCGTGCAACGGAAATCAGCCAGCGTATTCAAGCCCTCGTCTACTACAAGATAAACGCTGCCACCGCGGCCGCCGTCGCCACCGTCCGGGCCGCCACGGGGGAGGAACTTCTCGCGGCGAAAGCTCATGCAGCCATTGCCGCCGTCACCGGCCTCGACCCGAATAATTGCCTCATCGACAAACTTCATAGTCAGAACATTACCACTGCAGCGGTTCGACGCATAACACACGAGTTGGTGGGCAATGAGAATCTATAAACAAAAACCCCGTCGCTGACGGGGTTTTGCGATCCCAGAGCCCGCTGCCCGCCGTCAACTTGCAACCACGCTGATATAGGTGCGGTTCTTTGGGCCTTTGCTTTCGAACAGAACCTTACCATGAGCCTTGGCATAGAGCGTATGGTCATGGCCACAGCCTACGTTGCGCCCTGGATGGAACTTGGTGCCACGCTGCCTGACGAGTATGTTGCCCGCATACACGATCTCACCGCCAAAGCGTTTGACCCCGAGCCGTTTGGACTGGGAATCTCGCCCGTTTCGTGTGCTTCCGCCCGCTTTCTTATGTGCCACCGTTTGTCAACCTTTCAATAAAACGTAAGAATTTTAGCTCTTTGTCACTTCGTTGCGACCTGGGTGATAGCCAGTTCCGTGTAAGCTTGGCGGTGCCCCATGTGCTTGCGATAATGCTTTCGCCGATGGAACTTGATAATTTTGACCTTCGGTCCGCGGCCATGGGACTTAACTGTAGCCCGCACCTTGGCGCCCTTTACGTAGGGTGTGCCCACAGTCACGTTGTCCCCGTCGATCAACATCAGCACCTCCCCGATGTCAACCGAGGCACCTGCCTCAACCTCAAGTTTCTCGACCCTTAAGGTATCCCCTTCGCCCACCTTGTATTGCTTCCCACCAGTCTGAATTATAGCGTACATGTGTTACTCCATCACTTTCTCAATACACTCTCAGGCAGAAGATGCGCCTCAGGGGGTGGCAAATTCTAAGGAATTCGGGAGCTCGATACAAGCACGTGCCGCGCCTAGATACCTTGGATACCTTGGGTACATAGCTATTTTACGTGCGCCTTGGCAGAATATTCATTTTCGCATGACCCACCCCATATCGCCGGCTTATCTCTTGTGCAAACGTCAAAGCCCACTGCCCGTATAGAAGACTCCCGCATGGACATTGAGGGCCTGCGGCAGCTCATTGCGGAGGATATGAATACCGTTGATCAGCTCATCCAACAACAGCTTCATTCTGAGGTCGAGCTGATCAATCATCTGGGTCACTATATTGTCGATGGCGGGGGAAAACGGTTGCGACCGGCGCTCCTGCTACTGACTGCCCGGGCCTTTGGTTACACGGGCACACACCAGTTCGATCTCGCTGCGATCATTGAGTTCATCCACACAGCGACGTTGTTGCACGATGACGTCGTGGATGACTCGACGATGCGACGCGGAAGACAGACCGCTAACCTGCTATGGGGAAATGAAGCCAGCGTCCTTGTCGGTGATTTTCTCTACTCACGCGCCTTTCAAATGATGGTCGGCGTGCGCAACATGCGGGTGATGGAGATCCTCTCAGATGCCACGAATACCATCGCCGAAGGTGAAGTGTTGCAGCTCTTAAACCGTCACGATCCTAAGACCACCGAGGCCCGGTATCTGGAAGTCATCCGTAATAAAACGGCTAAGCTGTTTGCGGCCGCCGGCCAATTGGGCGCCTTGATCGCCAGACGCCCCTTGCAAGATGAAGAGGCGATGGCGAGCTATGGCATGCATGTCGGCACTGCGTTTCAACTCATTGACGATGTCTTAGACTACAGCGCCTTACCCGCCAACTTTGGTAAAGACATCGGTGATGACCTCGCCGAGGGGAAACCCACCCTTCCGCTCCTGTACACCCTGTGGCATGGCACCGCGGAACAGGTCGCGATCATCCGCGAGGCGATCGAGCACGGCGGACTCCACAACATCCACCAAATCACCGATGCCATTGAGTCAACCGGTGCCATCGCTTACACTGCCAGCCTGGCGAGAAGGGAAGCGAACAGCGCGGTACGATGCTTGACCAACGTGCCTGCCTCACCGTACAAAGATGCGCTCTACGCCCTCGCCGAATTCGCCGTCGATCGCAGGAACTGACCACGGGTATCGGGGTGTAGCTCAGCCTGGTAGAGCACTGCCTTCGGGAGGCAGG
>JAKEHO010000015.1 GCA_022614965.1 Gammaproteobacteria bacterium | reverse complement strand
GGCCGACATGTACCGCTCTTTGTAGTCGCGGGCGAGGTGATACATGCTGTAGTTCAGGGCATGAAATCCAGCCAGGGTGACAAACTGGAACTTGTAGCCCATCGCGGCCAACTCACGCTGAAATTTGGCGATGGTCGCATCGTCCAGGTTCTTCTTCCAGTTAAACGACGGCGAACAATTGTAAGCGAACAACTTATTGGGGTATTCCTTCCGGAGGGCTTCCGCAAACTGCTTGGCAAGCCCAAGATCCGGCGTCGCCGTTTCGCACCAGAGCAGTTCGGCAAATGGCGCATAGGCGAGCCCACGTGCGATGGCTTGTTCCATCCCGGCTCGCACCCGGAAGAGGCCTTCTTGTGTGCGTTCGCCGGTACAGAACGCCTTGTCCCGCTCGTCGACGTCGGAGCGGAGCAGGCCTGCGCCCTCCGCGTCGGTCCGCGCGACGATGAACGTCGGCACGCCCATGATGTCCGCGGCAAGGCGAGCCGCAATCAGTTTGTGCACGGCTTCCTCGGTCGGGACCAGCACCTTGCCACCCATATGCCCACACTTTTTGGCGGACGATAGCTGGTCTTCGAAGTGAACGGCGGCGGCGCCCCCTTCGATCATGTGCTTCATCAATTCAAATGCGTTCAGAACCCCGCCGAATCCCGCCTCGGCATCGGCCACAATAGGCACCATCCAGTCGATGCCGTCTTTGCCCTCAGCATGGTGGATCTGATCGGCGCGCAGTAGTGCCTTGTTTATCTTGCGAAGGACGGTGGGTACGCTGTCAACAGGATACAAGGACTGGTCCGGATACATCTCAAAGGCGGTATTGGCATCGGCGGCGACCTGCCAGCCGCTGAGATAGATCGCTTTCAGGCCCGCCTTGACCTGCTGCACGGCCTGATTACCGGTCAATGCGCCCAAGGCACTAATAAACGGTTCACTCTGGGTCATCTGCCAGAGTTTCTCTGCGCCTTGGCGGGCGAGCGAATGCTCGATCATGACCGTACCCCGGAGCCGGACGACATCCGGGGCTGTGTAACCCCGCGTGATACCTTTCCACCGCGGATCCTTTGCCCATGCTTGTTCTAATTTTTTTGCTTCGACATGACTCGTCATCTCACACCCCCTGCTACGGAAGAAATTGTATCCAGCCCTCCATCGTGGATTACGCTGGCAGTTTATCCCCAGTTACCGTTTTGGTCCAAAAAATCGCCCCAGAGCTTAGCTTAAGAGGCACTCGTCACAGCGCTCAGAGTACGGAAGCTCCCCTCCTTTTGAAGGTCAGACGGCCTGCTCGCGGAGTCGAGGAGGCCCTCAATCTGGAAACAGAATAATTAACTTACGTTGCACCGCATCATTTGACAAGCTTATTATGCAAATAGTAAATATTCAAATTTTTAATGATAATGGCGTATGCCACGTACCCTAAGGCGCGTCTACTACCGGCAGGACCGTCTCAAGCAGCTCCGGGCGTTTTGCTATGCGGCAAGAGCGAACAGCATGTCCAGGGCAGCCGAACAGATGAAGCTCGGCCAGCCGTCCGTATCGCTGTTGATTAAGGCGCTGGAAGAGAAGCTCGGTGTCACCCTTTTTGAACGCCACGGGCCCCGCATCCACCTGACCTCACAGGGCAGGAACCTGCTCGAACTCGCCTCACCCCTTGTGGAAGGGCTCGACTTGTTGCCCCAGGCCTTCGCCCTGCGCTGCAACGATTCCTTATCGGGTGAACTCCACGTCGCAGCCGGCGAGTCGACGATCCTTTACCTCCTTCCCGAGATCATCAAGCGGTTTACCCACGCCTATCCTGACATTCGCATCAAGCTTCATAACGTGACAGGGCGAGCAGGGCTCGCGCTCCTGCGCGCCAACGAGGTGGACTTTGCGGTGGGATCCATGTTGGAGACCCTCAACGATATTGAGTACTACCCAATCTTCAACTATGACCCCGTTCTCATCACGCCAAAGGATCATCCCTTATCCCGGAAATCAAAGGTCACTTTAGAGGATATCGGAGCGTACGGTCTCATCCTCCCACCGCGAGAGTTGACAACGTGGCAGATGGTCGATCTCGTCTTCCAACAGCACAAGGTGGAGTACACCGTGACACTCGAAGCGGGTGGGTGGGAGGTCATCAAAACGTATGTCGAACTCGGCCTTGGGATCTCGATCGTGACCAGCATCTGTTTGACCGGCACCGAGAACCTCGCAAGGGTCCCGCTAGGAAAGTACTTTCCGCAACGGACCTATGGGCTTGTTTTGCGGCGCGGCAAATTGCTGTCACCCGCCGCCAAACGGTTCATCAACATCATGGACCCAGAGGTGCTTGCAAGGCTTGAGCGCAACGCCGATCAGCCCCTTCCATCCATGGCTGGGAGCCTTGCAAGCGAAAAGTCCCGCCTCGGGCGCCATGCGTCCGGCTAGTTAAGCCACCACACGTAACATACGATCCCATCAACTATTCGCAGCGTTAACAGCAACTTGTGGCCATATCGCGCGGCTTTCAATTGAGGCTCCCAGAAAGCGTAACGGTGCGCCAGCGTCTGCCTGCCCGATGCCGAGCCACATTCCTTGCCAGATTACACATCCTACCCACGGCAGTTATGGAAAGTGCAATGTTAGGACGTATAATTAATCAATACAGCACGTTGTCGGATAAACTCAATCGGATTTTGCATGCGACTCATTGACCATGGCAGAAAAGACTGTTCGTAACCATGGTGAAGGGCTGGCGCTGCAAGAGGCGAAGCCGAAACTCAAACGGCCGTCCTTATATAAGGTGATACTTCTGAACGACGACTATACTCCGATGGAGTTCGTGGTGCAGATATTGGAAATCTTCTTCTGCATGGACAGGCAAAAGGCGACTCGGATCATGTTGGAGGTGCATACACGTGGAAAAGGTATTTGTGGTATCTATCCACACGAAATAGCGGAATCAAAAGTTGTAGAGGTTAATGCCTACTCACGGGAGAATCAGCACCCGCTACTGTGCACGATGGAAAAAACGTAAGGGATCTAAATAATGCTAAGCAAAGAACTCGAATACACGTTGAACGTTGCCTTTAAACAGGCACGCGAAAAACGACACGAGTTCATGACTGTCGAGCATCTTCTCTTAGTCTTGCTCGACAATCCGACCGCGGCCACCGTACTGCGCGCGTGCGGCGCCGATTTGGGCGCGCTGCGCAAAGATCTTGAAAAGTATCTTGCAGAGAACTTCCCTGAACTTCCGGAAGGTGACGAACGCGACACGCAGCCCACATTGGGATTTCAACGGGTTCTACAACGCGCAGTATTTCACGTGCAATCTTCGGGTAAGCAGGAAGTCACAGGTGCCAATGTCCTCGTTGCCATCTTCGGAGAACGGGAATCACACGCGGTTTATTTTCTGAGCAAACAGAATATTGCCCGCATAGACGTGGTTAATTACATCTCCCACGGTATCAGCAAGGTGTCGGAGGAGGAACTGGGTGATGACCTTGGAAACTCAACGGACGACGAGACGCGCACTGAGGAGCCCAGTAGAAATCCGCTTGAAGCGTACACGATCAATCTCAACGAGCAGGCGCGGCTCGGCAAGATTGATCCGTTAATCGGCCGGCACGCGGAGATCCAGCGAACCATCCAGATCCTCTGCCGCCGCCGCAAGAACAATCCCCTCTATGTGGGTGAGGCAGGTGTTGGAAAGACCGCCATTGCCGAAGGACTCGCCAAGATGATCGTCGATGGTGAGGTCCCGGAGGTCCTGGCCAAGAGCACAATCTATACGCTCGATCTTGGCGCATTGCTTGCCGGCACAAAGTACCGGGGCGACTTTGAAAAACGCCTAAAGGGTATCCTCGCCAAACTCAAGAAGGGTCCCGGCGCGATCCTCTTTATTGATGAGATCCATACCATTATCGGCGCGGGGGCCGCGTCTGGGGGCGTGATGGATGCGTCCAACCTGATCAAGCCCATGCTGGCGTCTGGCGACCTCAAGTGCATCGGTTCCACAACCTACCACGAGTACCGCGGCATCTTCGAAAAGGACCGCGCACTGGCGCGGCGTTTCCAGAAGATCGACATCAGCGAGCCGTCCATTGACGAGACCGTAAAGATCTTGCAGGGACTCAAATCGCGGTTCGAACAGCACCATCACGTCAGATACACCAACCAGGCGCTGCGTGCCGCCGCTGAGCTGGCAGACCGTTACCTCAGTGACCGCCACCTGCCGGATAAGGCCATCGACATTATCGATGAGGCAGGTGCAAGACAGCGCTTGTTGCCCCCATCCCGCCGCAAGAAGACTATCGGCGTTCAGGACATTGAAAAGATCGTGGCCAAGGTGGCACGCGTCCCGGCAAAGACCGTGACGGCCTCAGACAAGGATCTACTAAAGACATTGGACCGCGACCTCAAGATGGTGGTGTTCGGTCAAGATCGGGCCATCGACACCCTGGCGACCGCCATCAAGATGTCACGGTCTGGGCTAGGTAACGTACAGCGGCCCATCGGCGCCTTCCTGTTTGCGGGACCGACCGGCGTCGGTAAGACCGAGGTGACACGACAGCTCGCACGCATCATGGGGATCGAGCTAGTGCGCTTCGACATGTCCGAATACATGGAGCGCCACACCGTATCCCGGCTGATTGGCGCGCCGCCCGGTTATGTAGGCTTTGATCAGGGTGGGTTGCTCACGGAGGCCATCACCAAGCATCCGCATGCGGTGTTGCTGTTGGATGAGATGGAGAAGGCGCATCCCGATGTCTACAACCTGCTGTTACAGGTGATGGATCACGGCACGCTCACGGACACCAACGGCCGCAAGTCAGATTTTCGCAACGTCATCATCGTCATGACGACCAACGCCGGCGCCGACAGGATCAGCCGGCCGTCCGTCGGCTTTACGCAGGAATATCACACAGGCGACATCATGGAAGAGATCAAGCGTGCATTCAGCCCCGAGTTTCGCAACCGTCTTGACGCCATCATCCAGTTCAACGCCTTGGACGCTCAGACCATCAGCAATGTGGTCGACAAGTTCCTGATTGAACTGGAGACGCAGCTTGACAGCAAGAACGTTACCATCGATGTGGATCTGCGGGCGCGCCGGTGGCTTGCCGAACACGGGCACGATCCGGTCATGGGCGCGCGGCCTATGGGCCGGCTGATCGAGGAAAAGATCAAGAAGCCGTTAGCGGAACAGTTGCTCTTCGGCAAGCTCGAGCGCGGTGGACACGTCAACATCAGCGAGAAAGACAATGAACTCACCATCGAGATCGAAGCGGAAGAGCTCGAGGGCGCGGTTTAGCGCTCCAGAAGGGGCCATTTCGAGCACGTGATATCTCACACGAACTGACGGTTGTAGTCCTCACATTGATCCCGTAGCAGACGGTTTTCAGCTTGCCTTTGTTCCAGGGCCTCTCGGGTACTACGTTGTTTGCTTGTTGATCCATGGTCTGGCTGCTGCGTTGGGAGAAAGGAGCCAGATTGTGATGCATGAAGAACGGCCGCTTTGCTACCAGCCATGTCTGCCGAGCGGTTAAGCTGCGAAGGGCAAGTAACTGCTAGGCTACACGCCGTTTGGACTGCTCGATAAACCTCGCGAGTTCTTTGCGCGACGCGCCGAGTGCCAGCAGCGATCTAATCAGCAGGTCCATGGAGACACTCGCGTCCCCGGCCTCCATCTTGGCGACGCGGGATTGGCTGGAGTTGATGCGGCGAGCAAACCCCGCCTGGCTAAGGTGCTTGTGCAGCCGGCGCGCTTTGAGCTCTCGGCTCAAAGCCAGCTTCATCTCGATGAACGCCATTTCCTCGTCCGACAGCGCGAGGAAGTCCTGCGCATCGCCGAGCTTCCAGCCTTTGGCTTCGAGCTTGTTACGCTTGGTGCTATTCACTGTCGTAGTGCCTCAATCGCTGTTTGCAGATGTCAATAATCTTCTTCGGCGTCTTACCCGTCTTCTTCGCAAACACTTCCAGGATCACGATGGCATCTTCATCAATCCGGTACATAATGCGCCACGTATTGCCAGCATCGTTGATGCGTCGCTCGTGACATCGCACACCAACTGACGGCATAGGCCGTGAGTGCGGGAGGCGGAGCTTCTCGCCTCGCTGCAACCGCCGTAGTAGAAAACCAGCCTCTAGACGGGTTGCCGAACTGAACGGCGGTGTCTTGATCTCGCCGTGCAGCCATGAGAGCGGCATGTCATCAGAGCCCGTTCAACTGTAGACTATATGTCAGATATGACATATAGTCAAGACGGATAATGCCTGACTTTCAGGGGACGCTGCGACCGTTTCCTAATTTCTATCCATTCAGCCGCTTGATAAATACTTTCGAGTGCCGCGTGTAGTTGTAGAGGCGCTTGCGTGCAATAGGCAAGTCTTCGATGTCCGCGGGGATGAAGCCGCGCTCGAGGAACCAGTGGGCCGCGCGTGTTGTCAGCACGAATAATCGGTCTATGCCTTTGCGCTTCGCGTCGCGCTCAAGGCCTGCATACAACGCCTCCCCTCGCCCCTGATTCCGGTAGGCTGGGCGCACCGCAAGACAGGCAACTTCTGCGATGTGGTTGTCATTGTCAGGATACACGGCCGCGCACCCGATGATGGCGCCATCGCGCACGATCACGGTAAAGTGATCGATCTCTATCTCTAACTTCTCTCGCGATCGACGGACTAGAATCCCTTCACGCTCAAGGGGTTCGATGAGCTCGAGGATCCCGCCGACGTCATCCACCGTTGCCGTGCGCATCTGATCGAACGGTGCGGCGCTCACCATTGTGCCAATGCCATCCCGGCTAAAAAGTTCCAACAGCAGCACACCGTCCACATGGCGTTCGATCAGATGGGTGCGGTTAATACCACGGCTACAGGCACGAATTGCACATTCAAGTGGCTTCACCGGATTTTCCGCTGCTTGTTCGCCACGACTTTTCAAGGCAGCCAACAACTGCTCGGCCTCGGCTTGCGTCAGCTGCCGCGCCAGCTGGCCGGTTTCATCGACCACGCCGGCACACTCCAAGAGAAAGATCAGCTTGCCTGCACCTACGGCTATCGCAATCTCCGTGGCGAGATCATCCGCGTAGAGATTAAAAGCCTCGCCCGTGGGGGAATAACCAATGGGAGGCACGAGTACAATCTCATTATTGGCGAGCCGCGCGTTGATGGCCCCCGCATCAATCCGGCGCACCTCGCCCGTACGACAAAAGTCGACACCGTCGCGAACGCCCAACGGCTTTGCCGTGACAAAGTTACCCGATGCCACGCGTATCCTCGACCCTTCCATTGGCGAGTCGGGAAGCCCCATGGAAAACAACGCCTCGATCTCAACGCGCACCGACCCCGCGGCTTCCTTGACGCAGGCCAATGCGGCATCGTCGGTGATCCGCAAGCCTTCCGCGTAACGGCTTTGCACATGGCGTTCGGCGAGCCTTGATTCGATCTGTGGGCGCGTCCCATAGACGAAGATGAGACGAATACCCAGGCTACTTAACAAGGCGATATCATGCACAAGGTGTGCAAAACCAGGCTCCGCGATGGCCTCGCCATGGACACTCAACACGAAGGTCTGGCCACGGTGCGCGTGGATATAGGGCGATGCGCTACGAAACCACTGCACAAACTCACTCTGTCGCTCTGCCATCGGCTTAATTCCCCATGCAGAAATGCCCGATCATGCCGGCCAATACATCGACTGTCGGTTTCAGCCGATCCATCGGCAGGTATTCATCGGGCTGATGGGCCTGCTCCACATCTCCAGGACCCAGGATAATGCTCTCCATGCCCAGATCTTTAAAATAGGGCGCCTCGGTACCGAACGCCACGCTACCTGCGCTCTCACCCGTCAGTCGTTCCGCAACGCGAACGATCTGCGAGGATCGATTGGTGTGCATGGCGGGCGTGCCACAAAAGAGGGATTCAATCTCGATTCCCAACGCCCACCCTTCCAGGGCGCGTTTCACCCGTTGCTTTAATTCCGCCCGGAGTGACTCGAGCGCCATGCCGGGCAGCGGCCTCAAGTCAATGTGCAGCTCACAGTTTGCGCAGATCCGATTCGGATTATCCCCGCCACGGATGTGGCCAAGATTGAGCGTTGGCACGGGCACGGCAAATAGTGGGTTGTGGTTTTCCGCCTGCAGCTCGTCACGCCACGCGAGCAGTGCGGTCATGACAGCCTGCATGCCCTCCAAGGCGCTGACGCCGAGCATTGGATCGCTGGAGTGCCCCGCGCGCCCATGCAGGCGGATCGCCTCTAACATCACTCCCTTGTGCATATGGACGGGCTTAAGCCCGGACGGCTCACCGATGACGGCATAGCGGCCTAGCGCCTTTCTCCCCGCAACCAGTGCCCTGGCACCCGCCATATTGCATTCTTCATCGGCCGTAGCAAGGACCCACAGCGGATGCTTTAGCGCGCCGGCCTCAAAGGACTGGGCCGCCTCGAGCACTAACGGGAAGAAGCCCTTCATATCGCAGCTCCCAAGCCCGTAAAGCCTGCTGTCTGCTTCCGTGAGGCTGAACGGATCGTGCGTCCAGACCCCTTCATCGTAGGGAACCGTATCGGTGTGACCGGCAAGCACCAGGCCCCCCGTCCCATTGCCAAGGCGTGCGATCAGATTGAGCTTGTCGCGGCCTGAATGAACGGGCATCAACTCAATGGTAAAGCCAAGGTCCTCAAGCCACGTGGCGAGTAAATTCACGATCGGGCGGTTGCTCTGATCGTACCTCGGGTCGCAGCTGCTGATCGAAGGGATCGCCACCAGCTCTCGCAACTGATCGACCACCTTGGGTAATTGCGTTTTCACGTTGGAGGCTCGTGCGTTGTCTCGCTGCTCGAGGGCAAAAAAGCATTTTACACAGGTTCTGACGCACCACGTATCGTACACTGACACGCATTGGCCCCTGTAGTATCCTACGGGCGCCACGGTGCAATCGGCTAGGAACGCAGTAGCCCGTTTATCCAAAACCCCGGCTTGGTCTCGGAGATCTCATGCCCCGGCAACTCAATCGCTACAGTGCACGCATCACGCAGCCCAAATCCCAGGGTGCCTCCCAGGCCATGCTCTACGGGACCGGCCTTACGGACCAGGACATGGACAAGCCACAGGTCGGCATCGCCAGTGTCTGGTTCGAGGGCAACACCTGCAACATGCACCTCCTCCAACTCGCAGAGAAGGTCAAGGAAGGGGTGACGGCCGCCGGGCTCGTCGGCATGCGCTTCAACACGGTGGGGATCAGCGACGGCATCTCCATGGGGACGGAGGGCATGAGTTTCTCGCTGCAGTCGCGCGATCTCATTGCCGATTCGATCGAAACCGTCATGCGGGGACAGTGGTATGACGCCAACATCTCGCTGCCCGGCTGCGACAAGAATATGCCGGGCTGCGTTATGGCGATGGGCCGCTTGAACCGCCCGTCGCTGATGATCTACGGCGGCACCATCAAGCCGGGGCACCGGGACGCTCAGGTAGTGGACATCATCTCTGCCTTCCAAAGCTACGGTGAGTACGTCGCCGGGCATATTAGCGATCGGGAGCGCCGCGATATTGTGAAATCCGCCTGTCCGGGGCCCGGCGCCTGCGGCGGCATGTACACAGCCAACACGATTGCCTCCGCCATCGAGGCCTTGGGATTGTCGCTTCCCTACAGCTCGTCCACGCCCGCCGTTGATCCCGGCAAGCTCGATGAATGCTACCAGGCTGGGGCAGCAATCAAGAATCTCCTTGAGATGGACATCACGCCCCACGACATCATGACCCGCGAGGCGTTTGAAAATGCCATAGTGCTGGTGACAGCCTTGGGCGGGTCCACCAATGCGGTGCTTCATCTCATCGCCATGGCCCGGTCCGTGGGGGTTCAGCTCACGCTGGATGATTTTCAGGCCGTCAGTGACCGCGTCCCGTGCCTTGCCGATCTGAAGCCCAGCGGGCGCTATGTCATGGAAGACCTGCATAAGGTGGGCGGGACGCCCGCTGTGATGAAATACTTGCTGGAGAATGGACTCATCGATGGCGAGTGCCTGACGGTCACCGGCAAGACCGTCTCCGAAAACCTGTTGGCCCTACCGGGTCTCAAAAAAGACCAGGCCGTGATAAGGCCCTTCGATCATCCCATCAAGCCGACGGGGCACATTCAGATCCTGCGCGGGAATCTCGCCCCGGGTGGCGCTGTGGCCAAGATCACGGGCAAGGAAGGCGAGCGATTCAGGGGACCCGCCAAGGTCTTTGAGTCAGAAGAAGAGATGCTCGCGGGTTTTGAAAAAGGCGAGATTGTCAAAGGCGACGTCGTGGTGATCCGTTATGAGGGGCCGAAGGGCGGCCCCGGGATGCCTGAGATGCTGACACCAACGTCCGCAATCATGGGAGCCGGTCTCGGCGCCGATGTTGCACTGATTACGGATGGGCGATTCTCCGGCGGTTCCCACGGATTTCTTGTGGGTCACATCGTACCGGAGGCGCAGGAAGGTGGACCGATTGCGCTGATCAGAACTGGCGACATTACCACGCTCGATGCACGAGAAAACACAATCACGGTTGACCTTAGCGAAGAAGAACTGAATCGGCGAAGTGCGGCGTGGACCATGCCACCGTATAAAGCGACGCGCGGCACACTTTATAAATACATCAAAAACGTCAAATCGGCGTCAGAGGGTTGTGTAACGGACGAATAGCGCGAATTAATGTGACGCGACGCTCGCTCTGAGTTTCGAAGATCTCACAGTTTGCTGCGATACTCGCGGTAATAATCCAATACCCTGGCGATATAGCGCTGGGTTTCAGCGTAGGGTGGAATCTTTTTGCCATGCGCGATCACGGCGTTTTCCCCCGCATTGTAGGCCGCCAAGGCAAGTACGAGATTGTTATCAAAGAGCGTCAAGAGATCCCGGAGATAGGCTGTGCCGCCGCGGAGATTGGCCACAGGATCTCTGCGGTTGGCTACATGGTAGCGTTTCGCGGTCTCGGGCATCAGTTGCATCAGGCCGACCGCACCGGCTTTCGACACAGCATTGGGATTATAGGCAGATTCTGCCGTGACCACCGCGTGCACTAGTGTATGAGGCAGCTGATTTTTCTTGGCTGCATTCGCAATGCTCGGGGCAAACAGCCTGCGATTTTGCTCGGCCTTCGCGTAGCTTTGCTCTTCCCAACCTTTCCACGTCCGGATGAGGAGCTTATAGCCCTCATGATCGGGGCGATCGGTCAAATAAACCCGCCCGTATTTATCGACAAATTTATAAATGTCGGCATGGACGGGTAGTGCAATCAGCCCACACACGAGAGCGCAAACGAACCCGATGCGACTTGTGACACATCGCTGCATGACGTTATCGAGAACCCCAAAAGTTTGTAACTTTATAATTATGTTTATAAATAACGTCATAATAAGTAGACAATTATTTGTAGAATTGCAAGGCCGTAAAGACCCGCCACCACATCATCGAGCATGATCCCAAGCCCTCCCCGCACTTTTTGATCGATCCATCGAATGGGCCAGGGTTTGACGACGTCAAACACCCTGAAAAGCAAGAAACCCAGAACGACCCACATCCAACCCAGGGGCGCGCCTAGTAGGGTGATTAAGAATCCCACAATCTCGTCCCAGACGATGCAGGAAGGATCGCCTTCCCCAAGATCTTTGGCTGTGCGTCCGCACAGCCACACACCCAAAGCAAAGAGTGCAACCACAATGGCGAGATACCATGGCCAATAGAGGAACTTTAACGGCAGATACAAGGCGACCCCCACCAAAGTCCCAAATGTCCCCGGTGCAGCGGACATGCAACCGGCACCAAAGCCGAGTGCAAGAAAATGCACCGGGTCCCGGACAAAGCCCTTGGGAAACTGACGTTGGAATGAGGCGATTTCCATGTTTATTTCTGCTCTGGCATTTCAGTATATTCAATCACCGGGAAAAGACACGAACGATGGTCCATAATTCTTAAATTAGATGCGATATAAGCGGTGCCGATTGGCAGAGATCAGGGGGATGCAAGTATGACGTCAGACAAGCGAATTCCATTGGCTCTATTTCTTCTGCGGATAAGCGTATTCCTTGTGATGTTTATATGGACGATCGACAAGTTTTTGCATCCAACACATGCGGCGAGCGTTTATGAACACTTTTATTTTATTACCGGAATGGGGGACACATTCTTTTATGTCATCGGCGCCATCGAGATGTTGATCCTGATCGGATTTCTGCTGGGCTTTAAAAAGCGCTTGACCTATGGTGCGATATTGCTATTCCACGGCATATCCACGTTCGCGTCATTCAAAGGGTATTTGGCGCCCTTTGAGAACGCCCACTTGTTATTCTTTGCAGCGTGGCCGATGTTGGCAGCATGCTTCGCGCTCTATTATCTGCGGGATCTCGACACCCTCTGGGCTGTTGACGCGCGCAAGTCGCAACTCAATCCTAGGGGCGTAGGAGCCAAGTCGTATTAACTCGAGGAGGAGACATCAATGAAACCATTGACCACGATTACCGCGAAACCATTTACCACCGTTGCCGCAATCTTGCTTGCCCTGATTGCTGTGTTGCATGTTGTAAGGCTCGTATTTGGGTGGGAGGTTACGGTAAATACGATAGGGATCCCCAATTGGGCCAGTGTCGTCGGCGTCATCGTCGCAGGAGGGCTTGCCTGGATGCTCTGGGTTGAAGCACGAAAGTGATGTGCACACATTGGAAAGGGGATCTATAGAATGCTGTACACCAGTTTTTCGCGGACGATGACAGCACCGTAGAGGAATAGTTTGTCGATGTGAATAGCATCAGGCAACGATCGTTATGACACATGAGTCAGCCCGATCACAATCTCGAATGGCGTAATTCTGCCGAGCAAGTAAAGTCAATTAGGCTAAAGGTCAGAGGACGCCGACTAAGGCAGGTGACTGTAAGCCATTCATTTCATTGTATAAATCCAGCGCTCCGGACAGATTGTGATGTTGCAGCCAAACATAAACGATTCGATATGCCATTGTGCGTGCGAGAAAGGTTCCCGGATAAGCACGATTTTTTTAGTAGAAATTGATTGCATTCCGCAATATCATTCGCCTTCCCGCCTAAGCCCTTACTGGGTGCGACGTACCGTCAGTCAGTTGGAACGTCACGGGTAGTCTTGTGTGAGGCAGAGTATGCTCATGCAAGAAATAGTTTGGTATCAATTTTATGAGGTTGTTTGATTATGTCAGAGCGTGAAACAGGTACAGTAAAATGGTTTGACGGCGCCAAGGGCTACGGCTTTATCGCCCGAGAACATGGTGATGATGTGTTTGTGCACTTTCGTCAAATTCGCGGTGAAGGACACCGGTCACTTCAAGAAGGTCAACGAGTTGAGTTCTCGGTCTCCTCAACGCCGAAGGGACTCCAGGCAGAAGATGTGACTGTGGCGGCTTAAACAAGGATAAAAACACAAAACTTAAGGTGTAATCGGCTTATCGGTATTGGAATCCCTGGAAATGACTTGATAATCCGGTGAGTCGTGACGCTCTGATAATCAGTGCGTCGACCACTCCTTCTAAGGCAGGCTCACACGCTTGCCCTCTCCTCTTCCAAATCCGGTGGTATGCTCTTGCGGGGAGCATTTTCCGATCGGGTGCACCCAGGTTTTTCTTTGCGCAAGGAGTGTAACCCTTGGCGGCGTACGCCTTAGTCTTCGGCATCGTTGTGGTGGCAATCGCCCTTGCCTTTGGCCAACCGCTTGTTGTTGAGTGGAGGCGCAAGCGCCTGAGAGAACGGCTATTCCCTAAACCATGGAAGCGCATCCTCGAAAAAAGACTTCCTCTCTATTATCGACTGCCCGATGAACTTAAAATCCAACTTCATGGCCATATTCAGGTGTTTCTGGCGGAGAAAACGTTTCATGGGTGCGGTGGATTGGAGATAACTGACGAGATTAAGATCACCATCGCGGCGGAGGCCTGTGTCCTCATTCTAAATCGCAAAACAGACTACTATCCGGGTCTTAATTCGATCCTGGTGTATCCGGCTGAATTCATCGTCAGAGGAGTACACCACGACGGTGCAGGCGTCTACACAGACGAGGAGCAGATCCTGAGCGGGGAATCCTGGGGAGAGGGGAAAGTTGTCTTATCCTGGGATGATGCGAGACGGAGATCGAGCAGCGTGAGCTTTGGAGAAAACGTCGTCCTGCACGAATTTGCCCATCAACTGGACCAACAAGACGGTCGAGCCAACGGCGTCCCGATCCTGGACAGACGCGCGGATTACCCGAGATGGACCCGTGTCTTCACCAACGGGTTTGAAGGCCTCCGCGCGCAGGTAGACCGGGGTGAAGGGTCATGCATCAATGAGTACGGGGCCGAAAGTCCGGCCGAGTTTTTTGCCACAGCGACCGAGGCCTTCTTTGAAAAGTCAGAACAATTGAAACAGGAACACGGGGAACTCTATGAGGAGCTTCGCAACTATTATAAGGTGGACCCCGCCGAGTGGCATTGAGGGAAACATTGGCCCTTACGCCCGTCCGTATTGATCCTCCAGACGCTGGATGTCATCCTCCCCAAGATAGTCCCCCGTTTGTACCTCGATGATCTCGAGATCAACCGTACCGCGGTTCGTCAGGCGATGCGGCGTCTCTACTGGAATAAAAGTGGACTCGCCCCGTTGAAGCAATAGTTCCTCTGCGCCGTTCACAACCGTCGCGGTTCCCGCGATCACGACCCAATGCTCGCTGCGGTGATGGTGGAGTTGCAGTGAAAGGGAGCCACCGGGCTTCACCACAATCCGCTTTGTCTTGAAACGCTCGTCTTCTGCCAAAACCGTGTAGGTGCCCCAGGGGCGATGCACCGTGCGGTGGTCTCGATACGACTCGTGGGCGGCGGCCTTGAGCTGCTCGACCACTTGCTTTACGTCCTGGATCTGATCTTTATGCCCGACCAGAAGCGCATCCGGCGTGTCCACGATCACGAGATCCTTAACACCCACAGCCCCTACGACGCGGTTCTCGCTCTGGATGAAGCAATTACGGCTATCGATGCTCACCACCTGCCCCACGAGGCGATTACCCGCCTTATCAGCGGGGACGAAAGAACTGAGCGCTTTCCACGAACCCACATCGCTCCAGCCGATATCGCAACCAACAACGGTGACGCCCTCTGCCTTTTCCATCACCGCATAGTCGACAGAGACGTTGGGTAGTTCTGCAAAGGCATCCGCCAATTCGATTGGGCTTGTGTTCCGCGCACTCGCCTCCCAGCACGTCACAGCGCCCTCGTAGACTCTGGGCGCAAGCTTCATTAGCGCATCCAGAAACACGCCCGCTTGAAAACAAAACATCCCGGAATTCCAGAGGTGCCGCCCGGACTCGAGATAGGTGCGAGCCGTTGTCTCATTCGGCTTCTCGACAAATGAGGCAACCTTGTGCGTCGTGACATCCGCGGCCCTCTCGGCACGCTGCCCGTGGGCCCCTGGGAGCGCCGCGCCAACTTCGATGTACCCGAAACCGGTCTCAGGATAGTTAGGCCGAATGCCGAATGTCACAAGATAGCCTTTCTCTGCCAGGCGCTTGGCGGAACTGACGGCTATTGCAAAGGCGTCATGGCGTTCGACAAGATGATCGGCCGGCAGAACCAACATCAGAGCATCAGGGCCATGGGTTTGCGCAACGTACAAGGCGGCCACAGCGGCAGCCGGTGCCGTATTGCGTCCGACAGGCTCTAACAGGAACTCAAACCGCAGGCCCTTGGCATCGTCAATTGCAGCAAACTCAGCCTGCGTCTTGAAGTAGTGGTCCCGGTTGGTCACGGTCACAACCTGCTCCACACCGGGAAGCCTCCCTGCCCGCTGCAGCGTCCCCTGCAGGAGACTTAAGCCATCAGCCAGGGTGATGAAGGGCTTCGGATGCGCCTGGCGTGAAACGGGCCAGAGCCGCGTACCGGCCCCGCCTGAGAGAATGACTGGAATCAACATGGCAGAGTGTGATGCCCCGTGGTGCAGCGCGCTTTGCTCATACAAGTGCTCCAAGCAGCAAAAGGTCACACATACCTTTACCAGAGCATTGGGGATCTACGCATCAAAACTGAAATGATCAATAAAAGTGGCTACCCAACCTACGTAATGATCGATTTATTAGGCTAACGACTTTCCAACCTGACGGCCAGTGCAATGAATTCCATCAGCAGCGCAAACAGATTCTAGGATTTCTTCCTAAAAATACTTTTGACTAGATTCTTCCGTCCCGCAATTGGCTTGTAAGCGATGTCCATAGTTGTCACGCCACCCAGCACGCTGTAGCTGCCACGTGGGTATATGAAGCCCGCAAGGTCAGATCCTAAGTGCACTTGGACTGGGAGTTCTTTTAATTTGCTCACAACCTCAGGCATCCTTTTTTCGGCGCTCCAGGGCAGTGAGACTATCACGTCATCGACGCGGTGTTCTTGGACAAAGCTAAAGAGATCACTTACGGTACCCAGAACTGGATATTCCATCACCTTAGATCCCGATCGATTTACCCGGTCATCGAAAATCCCAAGAACCAAGTTCCACGGCTCGTAAACCCTATCGAATCGCTCCAGCAGTTTTATCGCCTGAGCTCCTGCGCCAACGATGACGATATTCCGGCTAACCCAGCCGGCTTCGGCCCATCTTCGAAGCACATACTCAGTAATGAGCCGACCAATATAGATCAAAATAACGGAGGAGAAGAACGTCGAAAAGGCCCAGAAACGAGAGAATTGAGGTGAAATCGTCAAGGCAAAGCCCAATGTCACAAGACAAAGGAAGATAATTGCGCAGATCACAACGATCTTTTTCACCTGTTCTGCCGGATGGCTGATCGCCCCAAACTTATAAAGACCGGCAAAATAAAACGTCCCAATGGTGAGGCATATGGCAAGGACCAACGCGGACATATAAGGGAAAAGTAGCTCGGCGCGCAAGCCAACGTCCAAGAGATAAATGAAAACGCCGCTCCACAACATGGCCACGCTATCCACAACGCCAACGAGGCCTGAGACGACTCTGGGTGACAGCGGCGCGCTCCGGGCAAGAATACGCTTGCGCAGTTGATTTACCTTATCGGCACGCATATTCAATTCACCCTCCCCGCGGGGGTTAATCTGGTGAATCAATCCAAATTTAAACATGTGAAGAACGCCTCAGCTGCCTGTCTTGTTCACTTTTCACATGCCGCCACGCAGAAAACCAACGGAAACCAGGCTGTTGCAGATAAGAAAACACGCAATCGATTGATCGGACAAGGTAACAAGATTCAATTTTCTTCACCAGCCAAACGCTACTGGCCCCTATTAGCCGGGGCCCTCGGCAATGTCATGCCCCGAAGCTCACCCGATCGACAAAATACCAGCTCCACATAAAAAAGATATGAACTGCATCACAAATCGTGCAATCCTTGCGAAAATAAAACCCGGCGGGCGCGACGTGCTGTTCACTGCATCTCGCGGCTAACCGCCCATGTTGCCACCTGGTCAGTCGAACTCGAAAGCGTCTTTATAGGCACGCCTTAGATTTGGGTCTTGGTCTTCTTTCTTCAAAAAACATTCCCTGCGGCCAGTACCTCAATATCCGTGCCCATCATATAGCGAAACGGGTGCCGCGGCGAGCAGATGACCGGTGCGTCACGGCTATCATCTACGCTAGTGTTGACCATAAGGAGAATCAATTCGAACGCAGGATTAACAAAATCAAGTTATTGTAATAACATGGTGATGTGATTTAGACTTCAACGGCGCCTTGATCTTCTGATGTACGGTGTCGTTGTTTGGTTCGTTACATTGTTCTGCTCATAAATCACTTAAAAACACATAAAAAAATCAAATATTATGACCATGCAACCGTTATTTTATAAAAAAGTTGTGCCGCTCAACAAAGAAAAGCACAGAAAGTTGTCGCTTTCGCTAGTGGATAATTTCAATCACACCAAAAAGACCAATAGCGTATATATTGCAGCGGTTGAATTTCCTAAGGCATCCAAGGAATATCCCATCGTATTCGCGAAAAGTGCGGATAACGAAATCTTTCCGATGGCGATATTGGGTCTCAAAGACAATGAGAATCTTTTCGTCGGTAAAAAAGGTGAGTGGTTGGCAAATTATATTCCTGCCTACGTGCGAAGATATCCGTTTATTCTCGCTTCAGGTACCGATAAAAGTGGTACTGAGTTTGCGGTCTGCATTGATGAAGGCTATGCAGGATTCAATTCCAAAAACAAAGGCAGGAAATTATTTGATGACGATGGAAAGGAATCGGAACTGCTCCAGCAAACTTTAAAATTCCTTCAGGAATACCAAAGTCATATTCAATTTACAAAAGTTTTCTGCAACAATATCAACAAGTTAGGGCTTCTTGAGCCCATGCAGGCCAAAGCGGAATTTAAAGGTGGCAAGAAGCTGGCCCTGAGAGGTTTTATGGGTGTCAACCGCGAACGATTAAAAGATATTGAGCCGACGAAGTTATCTGAACTGCTGAAGGCGGGTCACATGGAATTGATCTATGCCCATTTAAATTCCTTGGATAATATTGAGCGATTATTAAAAAAACTTGGCTGATTATTTGTAATGACCTTAAAAAAATAACCCGCATTTGCGGGTTATTTTTTGGCCACCCTATTAGCCATTGTTAAATATTGGCATTTAGTTTTGCGCCTTATTTTTTGGACCCAAATTCCTCAACACATTCCGCGATAAGTTTTCTTGCCTCTGTCAATTTAGCTTCAGATGATTTTGCCTTCACCTCATCGATGGCATTGATCGACATGTTGTGTGCGTGCGCGGCGGCCACGCCGTAGTCGATCATTGCTCCCGTAGCGAGCGCTGCAGGAATCCCAGGACCGGGTCGAGCAGATATTGCAATGCGTTGCGGGGCGTGGTTTTGATGAAGACCTCAGCCGGCATTCCCGCCTGAAGCTTAAGATCGCCCGCCTTTTTCAACGCTTCAGGCGAAACGCGCACGTGCACCGTGTAGTAAGGCAGTTTCGTCTCCGCATCAATCAGCCGGTCGGCTGAAATATAGATGACGTTCCCCTCCACGGTTGGCGTCAAGCGCCGGCGGAACGCAGTTAGCCGGACATCAGCCGGAGAATCAGGATGCACGTAGCTGATGTCCTCGGGGCGCACACGCGCCTCCACCAACAGAACGGGGTTCTCTGGCACGATGTCCAGAATGGGCTCGCGCGGCGCGATCACGGCGCCCACGCTGGTAATTCTCAGATCCACGACCTCGCCCGAGATCGGCGCCGTGATGCGCTGTCGCTCCTCGGCATCCTGCGCGGGGCGCAGCCGTTCTTGCAGGTCGAAGATCGTTGCGGTGGTCTGCCGTAATTCGTTCGAAGCCTCTTGCTGGAATTCGCTACGCAGCGTCTCAGCACGCAGCTCAAGGTCCGAGATCTTCTGCTGCGCACTGGCAAGCTCCGCCTGGTTCTCGGCGCGTCTGGATTCGTACTCCGCTGCGGCGCGATGAAGCTCGATAAGCCGTGTCTTGGCCACGTAGCCCTCGACCGTCAGCGCTTTGTTGGCCTCAACTTCGGCGCGGTGGTGCTTGATTGTCTCCTCGTCGGCCTTGAGCTGCGTCAACCGCGCTTGGACCTCCTTCTGCGTGTCGCGTATCTGGCGTTGAATCAATGCCAATTGGTTCGCGAGCGCCTCGCGCCGTACGCCGAACAGTGTTGTCTCCCGCTGGAGGAGCTCGGCCACCCGCGGGTCCGAGCTACGTTCGGTGAGCTCTGGTGGGAAGGCAATTTCGTCTTCGCCCGACTGCTCTGCCAACAGACGCGCGGCCTCGGCGAGCTCCGCATCGAGTTGGGTGCGCACCAGCTCGTTGCCGGCGTCGACGCGCACATCCTTGAGCAGGATCAGCGTTTGTCCGGCGTTCACCTTGCTGCCATCGCGGATGAGGATCTCACCGACGATGCCGCCTTCCTGGTGCTGCACCGTCTTGCGGTTCATGTCTACCTTGACGTGGCCAGGGCCAATGACCGCACCCGAGAGCGGCGCGATCCATACCCACGCGCCGAAGCCGAGAACGAGCAGTATGGCGCCCAGGATGCCGGCGGCGATCAGCGACCAGGGCCTCTCGGCGCCCTCGACATCGAGCGCAGGGCGAACCGGGTAGGCAAGCTCGGCGGGGGTGCTGGCAACGCTTTCGACGCTTGGCCTCACATCCTTCGCGAGCGACTCGCTGGGCTCCGCTGGGATACTGCGTGTGGGCACCTCAGGCGCCTTTGCTTGTGCTTCAGCAATGATCTCTTCCACTCGCGTTTGCGGCGGCGGTACGCTCTCGCGTGCTGCCTGCCTTTGAAGGCGAGCCAGCTCGATTGCTTTTTTAATTCGTTCCACTTGGATGACTAATCAGTAATTGAAAACACAATAACTTTGCTGTGTAACGATCAGGTGTTTGGTTACTTTTCGCCTGGCGTCGGCACAGGGCGAAGTATCTTCCGCACCGTAACCGGCTGTGATTCGGAGGCTTTGTCTTGTGCAGATGCTTGCGGTAATGTCGCTGTTGGATTTAAATTGCGCCTAAATTCCCTGTTCTCAATGGCAAGTGCCCGCTGCTCGTAGTGCGCCGCCTCGTCAATTCTGCCCATAAAGCGTTGTAGCTTCGCCAGATTCCTAAGGTTTGCCGCAACGTCGGGATGGTCGGGGCCCAGCGCTTTTTCCACGATTGCCAACGCTCGCCTTTGAAGCGGTTCCGCCTCGCTGTAATTGCCTTGCTTCTGATAGAGAACGCCTAAGTTATTGAGGCTCATGGCGACGTTTCGATGAGTCGGCCCCAAGGCCTTTTCTACAATGGTTAATGCGCGGCGGTAGAGTGGTTCCGCCTCGCTGTACTTGCCTTGCTTGCGATAGAGCACCGCGAGATTATTAAGCACGGTGGCTAAAGCCGGATGCCGTGGTCCTACACTGTTTTCAAGAATGATTACGGCACGCTTATAGTTTGACTCGGCCTCTTCGAACTTCCCTTGTGTACGCTGGACATTCGCGAGGTTATTGAGACTATTGGCCAATTGCGGGTCTCGTGGCCAGTACTCTTGCGCCTCATGGTCGTCCCTGGCCTCTGACGGAAAGACACCTCCTCTTGTTTTATCACTGATGACCTCTCCCAATATCTTTGCATCTACCTTTCGTTTCTGTTCTGCAAAGCCATAGACGAGTGCCATGTCACAAAGAATATTGATGAGTCTTGGTGTGCCGCGACTGTGCTCATAGACAATTTCACAGGCGGCGCTATCGAACAAGGCTGGATCGCCGCCTGCGACGCGAAGCCGATGGTGAATGTACACGCGCGTTTCCTCGGCTCCCAGTGGTTCCAGATGATAATTGGCCGCAATGCGCTGTGCGAATTGCTCAAGATCCCGCTGGCGCAGCATGTCGCGAAGCTCAGGCTGACCCAAAAGGATCAATTGCAGAACTTGATCTTTGTCCGTATTGATGTTGGAGAGCATGCGCAATTCTTCTAATGTGTCGGTATTCAAATTCTGAGCTTCATCAATGATCAGCACCGCCCGGTTACCCTTCGCATACTCCTTAATCAAAAAGTGGACAAAGGCTTCGTACAACTCGACTTTGGTTTTATTGCGGTATTGAAGGCCAAATGCGAAGGCAACCCATGGCATCAGCTCACCGAAAGACTGGTGAGTGTTGGCGATGAGGCCAACCGCTACATTGGATTCGAGTTTATTCAACAGATGGCGTACGAGGCTCGTCTTCCCGGATCCAATTTCACCTGTAATGACGGTGATACCCAGGTGGTGCATGAGCCCGTACTCCAGCATGGCGAACGCCGCGCTATGCTGCCTCCCGAGATACAGGAACTCAGGATCGGGCAGCAGGGAAAAGGGTTTTTCCCGAAATCCGTAGAACGATTCGTACATGTCCGCTGTGTGTTTTCTTACAGGCGTTCTTAATAATATAGCTTTTTGGCCAGTTCCGCCGTTCCGGGATGGCCCTCGGGGGGGCGCGTGTCCGCGCCCGCAAGCACTTCAGACGCGGGACCTAATTTCTCGATGACGCCGTCACGCAGTAGCAGGATTTTGTCCATAATGGAGAGCAGCCTGCTGCGGTGCGTAATGATCAGTAGCGTCACCCCACCGGACTTCATGCGGCGGAGCGCTTCAATCAGTGCTGCCTCTCCCTCGACGTCCAGATTGGAATTGGGCTCGTCCAGCACGACCAGGCACGGCTTGCCGTAGAGCGCCCGCGCGAGCGCCACGCGCTGGCGCTCTCCGGCGGAGAGAAACGCACCGCCTTCGCCGATGGGGGTGTCGTAGCCCTGGGGCAAACGCAGGATCATCTCGTGCACGTCGGCCCGTCTGGCCGCGTCGATAACCGCTGCGGAATCCACTTCGCCCATGCGTGCGATGTTCTGGCTCACGGTGCCGGCAAAGAGTTCCACGTTCTGCGGCAGGTAGCCTACGTACGGACCCAAACGCGCGCGCGGCCACGCGGCGATGTCGGCACCGTCCAGACGCACCGTGCCCATCGCGGGTTTCCACAGCCCAACAATCAGGCGCGCAAGTGTGGACTTGCCCGCGGCGCTGGGACCCACGATAGCAAGCGCCTCGCCCGTGGCGAGATCAAACGACACCTGCTTGATCACCGGGCGCTCGTGGCCGCGGAAGCCGAACACCACACGCTCCACTGACAGGTCGCCTTTGGGGGCGGGGAGCTCGGTGACGGCTTCGTCCTGCGGCTCGGCGGCCAACATCTCATCGAGCCGCCCGTAAGCGCTGCGCGCCTCCACCAGCCCCTTCCAGCCGGCAATCGCGGTCTCCACCGGCGCGAGCGCTCGCGCCATCAATATAGTAGCGGCGATCATGACGCCCGTGGTGGCCTCCTGTTGGATGACGAGCCACGCGCCCGTGGCGAGCATGGCCACCTGCAAGAGCTGGCGAGTAAAGCGCGTCGCGCTGGTGAGGACGCTACCCGCGCGGCTGGCTTGCAGCTGCTTCTCCAGCCCCTTGCGACTGAAGGCTTCCCAACCGCGTGCCAGGTTGTCGACCATGCCAAGCGCCCGCGCGACCTCGGCGTTGGCGATGCTCTGGTCAGCGAAGCGCCCGGCCCTGCGCGACTCGAGCTGCATGGCCTCCAGCGGCCGGCGCGAGAGTTTTTCATTGAGGATGGCGAGCCCCAGCATGATCAGCGCGCCGCCAAGCGCCACCCACCCCAGCAGCGGATGGAACACGTAGATTATTAGGACGTACACCGGCACCCAGGGGGAGTCGAACAGCGCAAGGATACCCGGGCCGGTAAGAAAGGCCCGCAGCGAGTTCACGTCGCGGAGCCCATGCAGGTCCTGGCCACGGTCGGGGGCGGCGTTGCTGCGGATCATGTCAGCGAGCACGCGGGGCCCAAGATGCTTCTCCAGGGAGACCGCCGCGGCGGTCAGAAGCCGCGCGCGGATGACATCGAGGAACGCCATGAACAGCAGCGCGCCCACCGCGATCGCCAGCAGCATGATCAGCGTCTCGGTGCTGCGGCTGGTCACCACCCGATCAAACACCTGCAGCATGAAGAGCGCCGGTACCAGCATCAACATGTTCACCAGCAGACTGAAGACCGCCGCGGAGGTGAAGTATGGACGAAAGCGCGAGGCGAACGCGCGCAAAGACGGCTTAGATGATGGGTCTGTGTGCACCATGGATTGTTGAAATTTTCCTTTGGACACTCAAGGGAAACGTCGGAGCTTATTACCTATATAAACATCATATAGGATAGTGGAACCCGTCGGTATAAGCCCTGGAAATATTGGCAGTTTTGGGCGAGGCCGGCATTGCCGGGGGTGGTTTTGAAGCCAGTGCGCTTCTTTTGTCTGCAAGGGCGGCGCTTCAGCCTCGCCAGCAGACCTCTCTGACCAAATCAAAGGATGAAATCGCCCTCGACCAGCGTGTGCAAGCCCATCAGTTGTACACAAGCCTATGAAAACAAAGATATTTTTCTGAAGATAGGTCATTACGCGCGAGGGCAGATTGGAGAATGACCTGCTAAGGTGGTGTAGGAGGATCAGGACAGAGAAAGGCGGGCACCGCGGCCATACCATCACTTGACGCTCTGCCTTGGCGGTGCCAACCGGCCAGGGTAGGCGAAAAGCGCAACGGCACGAGTTAGATTGGCCTGGTGCGCGTGGCGGAAGTGCGGGCCGTCAGCCGGGCCCCTGGCAACTCGCTACCTGGTGACGGTGACTGTCGCGGTTGCCGTCGCCGCGTTGCCGCCGATATCCTCCGCGGTTGCCGAGATTGTCGAGCTGGCAGGTCCCTGCTTCTTGCCCTTGCCACGAGGGGGTTGCGTTCTCCACTGGTAGGAGAGCGACGACGAGTCGTGCCACACGGCAACCTCCCTGCCGTCAATGGAAAGGGCGATCTTGGCGACTTGCTGATTGTCCGTCGCATTGACACTGATGGTCACTGTCCCGCTCACGACGCTGCCGTCGGCGGGATTCTGGATCGCGACCGCGGGCGGCGTGGTGTCGTTGGCGACGGTCACCAAGACTGTACTCGACGAGGCCGAGTTGCCTGCGGCATCGTACGCGCGGGCCTGCAGGTTCACCTGCCCGTCCGCATATTGGGTCGAATCAAGCGTGAAGCCGTACGGCGCGAAGGCGTCCGTCGCGACAAGCGAGCCGTTCACGTAGAGCTCCACCCGCGTGACGGCGACGTTGTCCGTGGCCGTGACGTCAACCGGCACGAGCCCGGAGACATTCCCCCCGCCAGGCGAGGTGATCTCGACCGTGGGCGGCTCGGAATCGGCCCCCGAGGTCTGTCCGGCTTCGGCGACGGCGTTCGCCGCCCGGACACGGCCGTACCCGTAGTACGGGTCGAATCCAGTGGTGCCGAGATCGAGCGCGGTGGAGAGTAGGGTGCTGTCCAGCGTCGCAGGCTGGAGCGCGGAATTTGCACTCATCATCAGCGCGTAGACGCCGGCAACGATCGGGCTTGCGGCGGACGTCCCGGTCATCGACCCGTAGCCTCCCCCCTGTGTCGTCGTCAAGATGCTGATGCCGGGCGCCGCGGCGTCAACGTAATCGCCCCAGCTGGAGAAGGTCGCGCGTGCATCGTTGCTGTCGGTTGCCGCCACGGCTGTGAGCGAATCCCTCGGTGGATCGGTCAGCAGATTGCCGGTATTCCCGGCTGCGATGACGACAACGCCGCCTTTGCTGCGCATGTACTGGGCGGCGCTGTCCACCGATGAGCTGAGCGATACGTTGCGGAAGCTGATGTTGGCCACCCGCGCGCCGTAGTCCGCGGCGGCGGTCAAGGCTTGGGCCATCAGACTGTAATAGCCGTAGCCGGCGGGGTCGGTGATCCGCATCGGCATGATCCGGGACTGGAAGCTCACGGACGCGCCGCCGACGCCGTTGTTCCCAGCGGCCGCGACGATACCTGCCACGGCCGTCCCGTGCCCATGTACGTCAGTGACGTCATCGTTCGCGTCATAGAAGTTCCAGCCCGGAACGAGCTGCGACTGGAGATCCGGTTGCGTCGTGTCGACGCCGGTGTCGAGAATCGCGATCGTCACGCCGGTGCCTTGCGCGGAGTCCCAGGCGGTCGGGGCGCCGATCTTCGGCAGGTGCCACGAGCTGGAGTAATAGGGGTCGTTGGGATAGAAATCCGGCTGCAGCGCACCGTCGAGCTCGACAAACTTGAGGTGGGGATTCCGGCTCAGCGCGGCCGCGATGGCAGGCGCGTTCGCCTGCGGCGGCAGTTCGATAATGTGCAGGTTAATCGGCTCGATCAAGAATATCCGGCGACCGCCGTGCTCGCTGATGATATTGTCGAGTTTCTCCGGCGACAGCCCGGGGCGCGGCTGGATGAGTACGCGCCCTGCCATGTACTTCTCGGGGACGTAGATTGGACCCTGCCCCTCGGCAAATGCGGTGTCGGGCGCGGACAGCATCAGAGTTGTGGCAACGGCCAATGTACAGAAGATAAAAAAACAAACGCCGTATCCCGGCGCGCGGCTCGCCACGCAAACGCTAGGAATGTTCTTCATGAGTCAGCTCCTCTTTCCGGTTCTCCTTTTTTCGGTTGCATCATTCGATGCGGAATGGGGCTGCTCAGTCGGCGATCCGGGCGTGTGCGCTGTCGTCCTGGTGCGCAGGAAATGGTACTGCCGCTGGACTACTGAAGATCGCGATCGCGATCATCGGATCGGTAAGGGTAAAATCCTTTTTTATATCACTCACCTCAACCCCCCTGGAAAATTAAACAACGAATGAAGCGATTTGCCGCCCTGATATCAAGGCAAGAAGGGCGCCAAAAAGCTTTAATTCGCGCCTGTCTTCAAAACGTAAGACTTTGGGGAAGCTTAGGTCGCGTATAACCCATCGAATGTGAACTGGTTCACACTTTTTATATTTAGCCGTGTGATGAGGCTCGCGCGAAGACGGTAACTCAAATGCGCCAAACGCATTAAAGCGCTTGCCCTTCCGCGTGAGAATGGAAGCTCGAGGTGTCGGCGCTCCGCCCAGCGGTCGTATTCACGTACAGAGCGAACTTGCCAAGCGGGGAAAACTAATGCCGGAAGCGAATATCCGGGTTCATTGAGCGGCTGGCTTGACTTCTCAGGTAGCTGAGTCGCGAATGACCCATTCATAACCTTGGGTCGAGGAAAGAGCCGTCAGAGGCTGACCCTTGCGCTTCAATGCCAGGATCTCCAGCACGATACTGGCGGCGCCTCGCAGCATGGCGGGCATTACACGTTGCTTCACAATGTCGTC
>JAKEHO010000077.1 GCA_022614965.1 Gammaproteobacteria bacterium | reverse complement strand
GAGAGAAAATCCTTTACTGAGACCGATCTTGAGATATTGGAACGCTTCGCAGTGCGTGCCGCCTTAACGCTGCAAGCTTCTCGACTGTTTGCACAACTAGGAATCCTCCACAAAATAAGCGACTACATACAGGCGACGGGGGACATAGACAAAATCCTTCATGTCATACTTACAGGTATTACGGCAGGGTACGGACTTGGCTTTAACCGCGCTGCCGCCTTCCTCCTGGATGAAAGGCAAGAATATTTGGTTGGGCAAATGGGAATTGGCTGCCTTAACAAGCTGGAGGCTGAAAAGCACTGGAAAGTACATCATAAGCGTGGGCTGGAGAATTTCGAGGAGTATCGTAAACAGTTGGAACAAGGCACGTTGCTGTTAACACCATTAGAAAAGAGAATTCGCGGACTACGCTTGTCAATGCGGCCAGCAGAGCCCGATGTCTTCTCACGAGTGATGATAAAGCCGCACGGTGTTCTTTTTCTTACACCGGACGATTTATCAAGGCTGCCGGCCAGCTTTATCGAAGCTTTTGAGCCAACTTTGCCACTGGTCGCAGTTCCTCTACTGGGAAAAAATCAGACGATTGGTATCATCGTCGCCGATAACAAGTTCACCCAGGCTCCGATCACGCCGGAAGACGTCGAATCGCTGCAGACATTCGCCAACACCGCTGCAGTTGCCGTTGATAACTTTAGACTACTGCAGCAAAACCGAATAGGGCGGGAGAAGTTGCAATCTCTCTTCGAGGCCAGTCAGTCCCTCGTCTCGAATCAAGAGCCCCGCCAAGTGCTACAAAACATTGTGGAGCAGACACGGGTGGCAGCAAACGCCTCATGGGTCAGAGTGATCTTGATCAACGAGCGGGGGCAATCGTGGAAACAGATAACAGGAGGGACGAATAAGCAGTTCGATCTTCGGGACGCGATCCGACCCAATGGGATTTCGATGAAAGTGATGCGCACAGGTAAGGCCGAAGTGATCGAAGACACTAGCAAGGAGAGAGAGCGGGTGAACCCCTTTATCTTAGAAAATGGTATTGCGGCGACCCTATGCTTCCCTTTCTCTCTGCAAGGGAAACCTATCGGTGTGATGTGGATCAACTATGACGAACCGCATCACTTTCCAACGTCCGAGATTGATGCTTTGCAACTATACGTTAACCACGCGGCCATTGCATATGATGCTGCCCAGCGAGTGGAAGGGCTGGAACAATTAAGCCAGGCGGCTCAGGCTATATCACAGGTCTCTGACCTCAAGCAGACTCTGCGGGCCATCGTTGAGGAAGCGGTCAAGGTATTTCAGGCAGATTTCTCTACAATCTGGTATTACGATTCAGGTGGAGGTCAATTCCTTCCCGAGAAACTGGAGGCAGTGGGTTACTCCGAAGAAGAATTGCAGATATTTAAAGAAATAGAGCCACAACCAGGGGGCTGGACATATACAACTTTGCGCGATGGATGGGTTAGCGTGCATGACGTCTCCAGCTTAGAGTATATGTTCCTTACCGAATCTAAGAGAGAAACTCTGCGGCAGTATGGCATGGCAAGTTTCCAAGCAATTGCGTTGAATGTGGGCGATGAGCCTATCGGAGTATTGTCCGTGAGCTACAGACAGCCGCGCACATTTGTAAAAGAAGATCGACGTTCTCTGGAGAGTTTCGCGGCGCACGCCGCGCTTTCCTTGCGGAATGCGAAGTTGCTGGATCAGGTGAGCAAAGCGAAGACTGCAGCTAGGGTGGTAGCGCAAGTGACAACCCTGGGAGATCACAATGCAACCTTAGGCTCCATCGTGATGGGGATACGGGAGGTAGTGCGCTGCGATGCAGTAGTGTTGTACGTCTATAATCAAGCTACAAACAAGCTGGATTATCCGCCGACGATGGTGGGGGTTCGATATCAGGGCAAAGTGACGCACTTTGAAGAGGTGCTGCTTGATTCATTTGTCTACAAAATGCTTGAGCTAGATGAGCCGTACATTGTCGAGAAAATTGTTGAGGATGATCTATTCAAGGACAGCCGGTTTGCGCAGGCTGAAGGGATCGAGTCTTGCGTGGCGATAACTCTAAAGGCGGTGGGGCAGAAGGTAGGTGTGATGTTTGTCAACTATCGCACACCCCATCGCTTCACGTCAGAGGAACTCACCGATATCGAGCTTTTCGCCGATCAGGCGGCGATAGCCGTTCGCAATACTCAGCTGTTCGAGGATGCCAAGAAGTTGCGCGAGCAGGAGGCGATGGTCGAGTTATCTAAGGAGTTCCTCAGCACGATGAAACAGCAGGAGATGTTGGACCGTGCAGTGGCTGTCGCGGCGGATGTACTTGCTACGGACCTGGCCAGCACGGTCTTGCCCGACAGGAATGGGAATCTAATTTTCACTGCTATAGCAGGTTGTTGGAAGGGTATCATCGTTGGCGAAACCAGGATGGAAGGCGGCGAAGGATCGCAGACAGGTTTCACTCTTTTGGATAAGGAGCCGGTAATAGTTGATAACTATGCTGAGGAAATACGTTTCACCGTCCCGTCCATCGTTTTTGAGAATGGAATCAAATCCAGCATGGGCGTGCCGATGTTCAGCGGGGACGAGGGGGATGTGGTAGGGGCAATGTACGTGCATACCAGGAAGCCTCGCAATTTTAGTGAAGCGGATAAGACGTTGCTCTCCCTGATCGCCAATCAAACGGCGATCGCTATCAAAAGCGCACAGCAATATGAGGCGATCGAGCGGAAGAGAGCTCATCTCAGTGCTCTCTATGAGGCTAGCAAAGCGATCACCGTCAGTTTCGGATTGGAACCGAAACAGATCTTAGATTGCATTGCGCAGCAGGCAATGGAGTGCGTTATAGGCAGTCGAGAGCCGGCTACGGGCTTTTGTACTATCTGGTTAGTCGACGAGACCAAAAATGAGATGCACTGCGAAAGCATCTACCCATATCAGGTATTTCCCAATCTGGCAGATCGAATTGGAGAGAAAAGGTTCCTAGGGGAGGGGATGATCGGCATCACTGGCCGGGCTGTGAAGACCAAGCAGCCTCAGTTTGTCCAGGACGTCAGTACTGATCATGATTACATCGTGTTCAATCCCTGCACAAAATCCGAGTTAGCAGTGCCGCTCCTCGATCAGGATAAGATAATCGGGGTACTCACCGTGGAAAGTGAGCAAATGGAGGCCTTCGATGAGGATGCTCTGAATACGTTACAAGCCCTGGCAGAACTCGCGGTAATCACCATTCGAAACGCCCAGCAGTTCAAGGAGTTGAAGGAGACCAAGGGGCTTGTCGGGTCGAGAACAGCTCTGGCCTGGACTGGGATGATCAGCTCGGCCTGGAGGCACACGATAGAGATGCACGCAATCACGATTCGAGAGCAGGTCCAACTGCTTCGCCCTGAATTGGCCCGGCTATCAGTATCTGAGCGGACGGCGGAGCGGCTAAGTATGATCGAGCGGCTGGCAAACCGGATTTTGGAAAAGCCGATCACACCGCCGCTGAGTGTCGAAGAAGAGGCTCACTCTGTTTCGATCAACGACCTCATACGCGACCGAACGAGGCAACTTTGGAATAATGAGCCCTACAAATCGATCTTGCTGGACTGGGACCTGGCTCTTGAAGATTCCGCAACCGCTCACGCCAGCGCGGAATGGCTGCGTCGATGTGTGGATGTGTTGATCGATAACGCCGTAGAAGCCACAGCGGGACTTCCGGAACGCCGGATCACCGTTGCCAGCCGGCAGGCGGTCGGCGATGGCGAAATTTCTGTTACAGATAACGGCAGAGGCATACCGGAGGAGACGCGTGCTCGGCTCTTCCGCGAGCCCGTCAAAAAGCCTAGAGGGGCCAAAGGACTTGGTATAGGATTGTTGTTTGCGCAAACAATTGTTCAGACCTACGGTGGCAATCTTCAATGCGGCTCGACCGGACCTACGGGAACCACGATGATCATTTCGCTACCTCTGGAAACATAGCCCTGCTGGAAAGGATAGAACACCGATGAAACACTCTTTTCTGCTTATCAGCGATCGAGACGAGCCGGCCTGGTCTGCTGTGTTGAGAGAAGCTATGACTCCTCTGGGCTCGTTACAAACCATTTTGGAAGACAAGGCCGAAGCGGAGATGCTTCGCGCGCAATATGACTTGATTATCATAGATGCGGCGGCGATCAATCAGCCAGCGCAATTAGTATCTCAGCTGCGTGCACTGAGGCCGGAACTGCGGATTGCGGTGGCCGCCGTCGCTCCAACGTGGCAGGAGACTCGGAACGTTCTGCGCGCAGGTGCGGTGGATTATTTTCGCCGGTCGCCTAATAAAGAAGAACTTCTGTTAACGATTCGGGATATTCTTTCCCATCTAACCCGGGTCGCGGCAGATGATTCTTTCCACGGAGGGTTCGGTTAAAAGCAATGATTAGGGGTATTTTTCTCTGCACCGACAGGTGTGTTTGCCTGGGTTGCCGGGGAGTGGTGGGACATCACGAAAGAAGCATTGGGGAGAGCAAAATGAAAAGTATCCTATTTGTTGATAACAATCCTGATTTCGCTAACACACGGGCCGAGTTCCTTGAGATGGCAGGCTACCGGGTACAGAAAGCCACGACTCTCGATGAAGCAGAAAGGTGCATGCGTGAGCGATGGGCCCCGCTCGCCATTTTAGATGTTCGTCTTGTAGACGATGGGGATGAAAAAGACCTCAGCGGGTTGACTCTGGCCAGGATGGAGTCTTGTCGCCCGATTATCAAAATCGTTCTGACCGGCTACCCCACTCCAGATCTCGTCCGTGAGCTGCTTCGATTGCAGAACAGCGGCCGACCTCTAGCAGTTGATTTCCTGGCGAAAGAAGAGGGCCCGGGGGCATTAGTTGAAGCAGTGAGCCAGGCCTTTGCTGAGCACGTCCGCATCAACTGGGACCTCGAGATCGACTGGAAGGCGCGCGACCCTTTTGCGCTGGTCAATCTCATCGAGTTGGGGCTTGAGGGCGAACGACTCCTGAATCGCGTGGAGGAGTTGGGAGATTTATTCCGTCGGCTCTTTTACGAAAAGAACCAGATCAAGGTCGACCGCCTGCTTTGGCATCGCGTAGGGCGAGTCGCGCTTAGGGTGTTTGCGTTCGCTGAGGGCAAAGCACCTGAGTCGCTGATCGTCGTCTGCGGACGGAACGCCCCGGTAGCGGAAGAGGCGTGGCGCTACCGCAACTTTGCGCCGAAGGCGCCGGGCGACCTGAGCACTGTGTTGAATAGATCAGCCGAAACCACTCACTTTGCCGCGAATACGTATGCACTTGCCAGCGCAGATCTCGAAAACGTTCTTTCGCTCGCGGAACTCTACCGCACCGGCACGGAGCGATCATTCAACACCGCCTTAGACACACTGCTTCAGAAAACTCTTGTGGCATGGTCCCAAGGGAAACGCATCCCTGAAGGAATGAAATCGCTCAGCCAGGTGTACCACGAACGATTGGGTCTGTTTGAAAAGCGCATGCCGCCTGCCGCGTTCGAAGAGCGTCTGCAGGTAATTGTTGACCAGGCTCCCACTCTCGGAACGAGAATTGAACGCGCCCCCGGACAATTAACGATTCGATTTAACGAGCATTCGTTTTCATATCCTGATCCGACGCCAATTCTCTACCAAACATCCGCCATTGAATACCCGGTGCTGTTGCTACACACGTCAGGGACACTTTCGGGTGATAACATACTGGTTGACAACAATGGTCGAACGTGGCTGACGGATTTTGCTGACGCCGGGCTCGCGCCACTGCTCTGGAATTTCGTGATGCTAGAAGCAGTGATTCGCTTTGATTGGAATGATACACAAAAGTTCCAATGGCTGCACGACATGGAGCAATGCCTGGTGGCTGGCGAATTTAGCAAACTGGATACGCGCGATCTCGAATTACCATTGCGCAAACCGGTGCGAGCGATTCAGGTGATCCGGCGACTGGCGTCCCAAACAGTGGGGAAAAACGCATTGCCATATCATTTAGGGTTACTGTTTCATGCGGCGAGCCGCATCGCGGATTTCAACCCCGCGTTTCGACTCATGCCAAATGAGCTGGCGCGTTTGACGCATGCATTGATGGCTACGGCGATGATTTGCAGCAGGATTGTGAAGGGGGAGCAAGCCTCCGCTTCGCCTGCGGCATTGGACGTTGCAGGCATGCGTGTTGACAAAGCGAATTACGCAGTATGGTTGGACGGCATACGGGTCTCATTACGCGGCCAGAGCTACGATCTGCTGTGCTATCTATACGAACACGCCGATAATTTGTGTACCCGGCGTGAGATACTTGCGCAAGTCTTTCGCCAGGAGTACGACGAAACAGACCAGAGTCAACGCAGCCTTTTGAATACAGCTATCCGGCGTTTGAGAGAGAAGATTGAGGACGATCCCGATCGCCCGCGTTACCTTCTCACCGAACACGGCGGCGGTTATCGTTTGGTAATTCAACCCAAGTAATTACCCTTATATTTTCAGCGGAAGGCGCAACTTTGGCGCTCACAATCACAGGAACGCACAGCCCATCACACTTCACTTACACTCGAGTATCACTCTCACAGCTGTTCCCAAAACGTTAGCCAATTGTCACATAATTGTTAGACCTCATACCCTGCGCAAAGTGCAGAATACACACGATCCAAAGGATCAATACATGATTTGACCAGTAGGCGCTTCTGACACGTGAATGGAGATTCGCGGCCAAACTCAATGAGAAGAGGTCGGTTAAGGGATGGCCAAATTACTCTTCGAAAATTGACGGCGGCCACCGGATAACCGTGATCAAATTTCGCTGAGATTCATTGTGCACTGGAAATCTTCACTCGAAGATTTCTGCACAAACCGCCATTGCGTAGAGTCAATAAGGAGAGAGTATGAGAATCAGGCGTCGTGGTTATCGTTCCTGGCAGCCCATGGATGTGCCTCCCTACCATTATGATTCTGGGCTGAAGCATCTTCCAATCATCTTGTTATCCGCCTTTGCAATTGCGACAACCGCAAATGGCATTAGCCTGATGATTGGGGCACCTTTCCTTATGGGGTTGTTAGTGTCAGTCGGGCTCTCTGGTCTAAAGCTCTACTTTCTCTTGCGCTACGAGCCCAGATACGAGCAAAGAGTGCCTAACAGACGTGACAAGGTCCTCGGATACGCCATCCTTGTCATGCTACTGGCCATCCTGTCTGCATTCGGGCTGAACGGCCTGGGCAGTGCGGGCAATCTGATCACACTCACTGCGGGCGATACAACATATAACGGCATCACCCTGATGGCCTTCTTCAAGTCGACGCTCGCTAAAAATACATACGCGATTGTGTGTTGGCTGGTGGCGATCATCATAGAGGTCATTATCCTTATCTTCGTGATACGAGATCACCAAGAATTCGAGTATCTGGAGTAATGCCTCAGAATTTTCCACACCACAACATCCGGGTCGGGATAGCGAACGGGCGGAGTATTTTGCCCATACCGGCGATCCTGCCCGAAAGCCGTGCCGGCAAGGGCGGCGCCTGCTGATAGAGTTATGCATCTTGTCGATTCTTCTCTTCTCCTTCGCCTCGGGCGCCCTGGCTCAGTATCAGTTCGACTCCTGGACGACTGAGAATGGCCTGCCGCAAAACTCAATCAACGGCATCCTGCAATCCCGCGACAGCTATCTGTGGCTGGCCACCAACGGCGGATTGGTGCGCTTCGACGGAGCGCGATTCGTGGTTTTCGACAGAAGCATCGAAGGCATAAAAAGCCAACGCGTCAGGGCTTTGCTTGAGGACAGCAAAGGGGCGCTTTGGACCGGCACCGAAGACGGGATGTTGATTCGATACCGCGACGGAAAGTTCAGGACCTACACCGTCGATGATGGATTGCCCTATGCTCAAACATCCAGGATTGAAGAAGACGATGAAGGCAATCTATGGATTACCTGGCATGGAGCGGCCACTGCGGTCACAAAATTCGATGGCGAGCGTTTCATCAACTACAAGCCCGGAGACTTCGCCCATGGCGTGAGCGGTCATCCGGATAACAGAAGGTATCCATGGTGCTCAGATCCGGCGTCAAATGAGGCACGAAACCGTGTTTTAGCCAGTATTGACAGAGGTCCGACGCCATTTTAAGATTCTGACCTTAACCTAACTTTTGGTTAGGTGAGGGTCAGTATGCGCCGCTCTCCACGAAATCTGCAAATCGCCTGTGATCATGCGGGTCTCACGCATTTTGGTGGAATCCACTT
>JAKEHO010000076.1 GCA_022614965.1 Gammaproteobacteria bacterium | reverse complement strand
TGTCACAGACACTCAAGCAACGGATCAACGAAGACGTCAATGCGGCCTTGCGAGCCAGGGAAAAGCAGCGTCTCGGCACCCTGCGTTTCATCCTCGCCGCCATTAAGCAGAAAGAGGTTGATGAGCAGGTGTCACTCGATGACACTGCGGTGCTCGCGGTCCTCGACAAATTGGTGCGCCAGTACCGCGAGTCCATTGCGCAATTTGAGAGTGCCAAACGGCATGACCTCGTCGCCAAGGAATGTTACGAGCTGGAGGTCGTGAAGGAATACCTGCCAGCACCGCTCTCCGCCACCGAGATTGACGCACTGATCGATGCAGCGATTACAGAGTCCGGGGCTTCCTCAATGAAGGACATGGGAAAAGTGATGGGTATCCTAAAACCGAAGCTCCAGGGCCGGGCTGACATGGGGGCCGTGAGCGGTCGGGTCAAGGAATACCTGGGTTCCCCTTAAGACTCACCTGCGTCCGCTGCCAGGGCGACTTCCCTGGACCAACACATGCCACGCTATACTATTGATAATTAGGGATTGTTCCGCACCTGTACCCGTAGTCCGGCAAACCGCTATAATTCGGGGACGTTTCCGCTTCCATTCTGCAAGCGTGACGATTTGACGTGATGGCCGGCCAAATCCCCCAAGACTTCATTCACGATCTACTCAGCCGGATAGACATTATTGACGTCATCGACGAGCACCTGCCCTTACGCAAGGCAGGCCGCAACCACCACGCGCTGTGCCCATTTCATGATGAAAAGACACCGTCGTTTACCGTAAGCCAAGAAAAGCAGTTTTATTACTGCTTTGGATGCGGTGCGAGCGGCTCCGCCATCAGCTTTCTGATGGAACACGCTCATATGGGGTTTGTCGACGCCGTTTCGGCGCTCGCAGAGCGCGCAGGTCTTGAGATCCCGAATGAGCCGGGAGCCCAACGTTCCCAAGACCATACCCCGCTATATGAGCTCCTAAAAAGGGCGGCAAATTATTACTCGCGCCAGTTGCGTGAGTACGGGGTTGCCGGCGGTGCCGTGGACTATCTGAAAAGCCGAGGCCTGAGCGGGAACTTGGCCGCTGAGTTTGGGGTAGGATTCGCGCCTTCTGGATGGGATAACGTGCTTCGCGCTCTCGGTAGTTCCGATGAAGTCGTCGCGGACCTCGTTCGTACCGGGCTAGTGATCAAAAAAGATGAAGGCGGCTACTACGACCGCTTCAGGGAACGGATCATGTTTCCAATTAGAGATCAGCGCGGGCGGGTCGTTGGATTTGGCGGCCGCGTGCTAGGCGACGGCACACCGAAGTACCTGAACTCGCCCGAGACCCCCGTGTTTCACAAGGGGAGAGAACTATACGGGCTTTATGAGGCCCGCCAAGGCGTTAAGGACATCCACCGTCTGTTCGTCGTCGAGGGTTATATGGACGTATTGGCGCTCGCCCAGTTCGGGGTGCGCAACGCCGTTGCCACCCTGGGGACCGCCATCACCAAGGAACACGTTGAGCACCTGTTCCGGGTCAGCCCAGAAATGGTTTTTTGTTTTGATGGCGACGTGGCGGGCCAGTCCGCTGCATGGCGCGCCTTGGAACTGGCCTTACCTCTCCTGCGGGACGGTCGACAGGCCAGCTTTCTCTTCATGCCCGAAGGCGAAGATCCCGACAGTTATATCCGTAAAGAAGGCGGTGCTGCCTTCGAAGACCGCGGCAAGGCTGTGCCGCTGTCGGACTTCCTTTTCCAGACACTGTCCAAACGGGCTGATCTTACCAGCCTAGACGGGCGCGCTCGCCTGGTGGAGATTGCTAAACCATTGATATCTAAACTACCGGAGGGGGGAGCGTTACAACAGCTCATGCACAAGCACCTGGCTGAAATTGCCCGCATAGAGCCGGAATTTTTGACTACAATTATCAAAGGTGGGAGGCAGGCCCAGCAGGGCGCCTCGAATCCAAGGCGGGGCGAAGGAGGATCCGCATCGCCTTCACTGGTGCGCAGTGCGATCACGCTGCTTTTGCAGGAACCGACACTCGCTACGCTTGTTCGGGACCCGTCGGACTTTAAGGATGCGGATGTACCAGGAATAGGGCTTCTGATAGAGGTTATCCGATTAGCTCAGGCAAAACCCGACATTACCTGTGGCGCCATCGTCGAGCACTGGCGCGGAACCGACGAGGGTCGCCATCTAGCTAAACTTGCGGCCGTGCCACACCACCTTTCGGAAGCCGGGATTAAGGAAGAATTTTCGGGTGCCGTGAAACGTATTCTTGAACTGCGTAACCGACAGCGAAGGGAGACCCTACTTAAGATTGCACCGGCAGATCTGACGACGACACAAAAACAAGAACTCCGCCTCCTCCTCGCATTTTCCTCGCCGAGCGAGGCCGGAACAACTGAAGAGATGGAGAAACTAGGTTGAGAATTCGCCCATGCATTATAGTGAGCGGTTACTTTTCCCCATTCTCGTGTCGCCCAGATACCCAAATTTAACTCAAGTCGTTGAAATTCAGTAGACACGCCCAATACTAGGACAGACTATGGACGAACCTGAGCAGATTGAATATAGCGACGAGCAGTCGCAGCTGAAGGTACTCATTGCCAAAGGTAAAGAACAGGGTTTTCTTACCTACCATGAGGTCAATGACCACCTGCCCGACGATATCGTTGATCCTGAGCAGATTGAAGACATTATCAACATGATCAATGACATGGGCATCACGGTCCATGAAACCCCACCGGATCTAGATTCGCTGTTGATTACTGAAGACGCCTCGGCAGCCGATGAGGACGCAGCGGCAGAAGCAGCCGCTGCACTCGCGAGCATCGACAATGAGTTTGGTCGCACTACGGATCCCGTTCGGATGTACATGCGTGAAATGGGAACTGTCGATCTCTTGACGCGTGAGGGTGAGATTCGCATCGCGAAACGCATTGAGGAAGGTGTCAATCAAGTGCTTACTGCGCTAGCCACCTATCCGGGCACGATCAACTCGCTACTAAAAGAATATGACAAAGTTGCAAAAGGGGAGCTGAAGCTTACGGATCTGATTACGGGCATTGGTCACGCCGATGATTTCTTTGAGGACGAAGGCGCCGTGGCGGTGGCGGACGATGATGACGAAGATGGCGATAAAGATTCGGTCGATGATGATTCACTGACCAAGATGTTGGAGGGGCAAGTTAGAGAGCGTTTCGAAAACCTGCGCAAGCTACACCAGAAGACCTTGGCAGCAACAAAGCGTCATGGACGAGCCCACAAAAAAACGCAATCAATTCAGGAGCAGGTGTGTGAATGCTTCCTGGAATTGAAGTTGGTCCCCAAACTCATCGATCAGCTCACCAATAATGTCCGCAACATCGTAGATGAGATCCGCACTCACGAGCGGATAATTATGGAATTGTGCGTAAAGCGCGCACGGATGCCGAGAAAGGAGTTCGTCAATTCATTTCCAGGCAACGAGACCAACACGAAGTGGGTTAAAGCCCTCGCTAGGTCACGCACGAAATCCTATGCGAAATCGCTGAAAAGGCCAGAATTACAACAAGAAATTATTAAGGCCCAGGAAAAGTTGGAAACGCTAGCCGACGACTGCGGCTTGACTGTAATGGAGTTGAAGGAGATCAATCGCCATGTGTCGATCGGCGAGGCGAAAGCAAGGCGCGCGAAGAAGGAGATGGTAGAGGCCAACCTACGGTTAGTGATCTCTATCGCAAAAAAATACACAAATCGCGGGCTATTGTTTCTCGACCTTATTCAGGAAGGCAACATAGGATTAATGAAGGCAGTTGACAAATTTGAATATCGGCGAGGGTACAAATTTTCGACTTACGCAACGTGGTGGATTCGCCAAGCCATTACACGCTCAATTGCCGATCAGGCACGGACCATACGCATACCAGTTCATATGATCGAGACAATTAATAAATTGAATCGCATCTCCCGGCAAATCTTGCAGGAACAAGGTCGTGAACCAACGCCTGAGGAACTCGCCGCACGCATGGACATGCCCGAAGAAAAGGTTCGCAAGGTATTAAAGATCGCGAAAGAACCGATATCGATGGAGACGCCCATTGGGGACGATGAGGATTCGCACCTCGGAGACTTTATTGAGGACGTCAGCATGCCGGCGCCTGCTGACTCGGCCGACTTTGAAGGACTGCGGCGCGCGACTCGCGAGGCATTGGAGGGCCTGACCCCACGGGAGGCCAAGGTACTGCGCATGCGGTTCGGTATAGAGATGAACACCGACCATACGTTGGAGGAAGTCGGTAAGCAATTTGATGTCACTCGAGAGCGTATCCGGCAGATCGAAGCCAAGGCGCTAAGAAAGCTCCGACATCCTTCCCGCTCTGATCAGATGCGGTCTTTCCTCGAGTAACAAGCCTGTACCCTGGGCCTGTAGCTCAGTTGGGTGAGCCGGAATAAAAAATTGATCCAGTAGATCAATTTCCCGGCGAACGCCGTGCCAGGGATGGCAGGGCCGGAGTTTGCAGAAACAACCGGTGCGACGACATGGACGTCAAGTGAGATGTCAACTAACGGGCCTGTAGCTCAGTTGGTCAGAGCAGGGGACTCATAATCCCTTGGTCGCAGGTTCGAGTCCTGCCGGGCCCACCAATGATTTCAATCGGTTACGGTGAGTTTCTGAGTCTTTCAAATCCCGAGCGTGACCGGATCGTGACCAACGGGCATCTAAAACGGCAACAGCCGCGCGGATGTTTTCGGGTGCCAAGTGGGCGCCTATCGCATGGGGTTAAGCGACACCATTCTCGCGAGGTATGGCGCCAAGGGGCTTTATACAAACACTCTATTCAAGCTGAAGCGACCTGTTCTTGAGCGATTGAACCCCGCCATCGAGCTCGGACGCTCGTTTGTGCGTCCAACCTACCAAAAGCGCTTTAGCGCCCTGCTGCTGCTTTGGTGCGGTATCGGGCGTTTCGTAGCGGCCCAGCCTCGTTATCGGATCCTGTTTGGGCCTGTTAGCATCAGCAGGGAATACCGTTCGATCTCGCAGCAACTGATGGTGGCGTTCCTGAATGTAAACCGCCTCGAACGGCAGCTGGCTCATTTCGTAAAACCGCGCAATCCGTTTCCCACGCATAAAGCGGCGTACCGCGAAGAGCTTTCCGATATGAACGATATCGAGCAACTGTCCGAGCTCATCTCACAGATCGAAGCCGATCGCAAAGGCACCCCTGTGCTGTTGCGCCAGTATTTAAAACTCGGAGGGCAATTGCTCGGGTTCAACGTCGATCGGAAGTTTAACGATACGCTGGACGGGCTCATCATGGTGGATTTGCTGCGCACACCGCCCCGGGCTCTTGCCCGCTACATGGGAAAAGCGCAAGCTACACGTTTCCTCGCCTACCACCGCGGGCGTGAGCAGCCGATGAGGCGAGCTTCCTAAGCGCTGGCTACACCGGTGGTTGGAGGAGATTGGGTAAGGAACGTTGTGGTGGATTCGGCGAGCATTCAAATGAGCCGGCGGGAACGGCGCAGCGGCGGCGCGACCCGGATCATCGCTTAAGCACGCGTGTCCTTATAGAGAAAGCGAAGAAGTTACAAATTGGAATTTATACAGGCCTACACGCTCGGTTCGCGCAGGAGCGGCCAGGGGGCTCTTTTCAGAGATGAACTTGAGACACGCACCGGACTCGGAATACAGGTAGCCATCCAATGTTGAATGATGCGAGGTCCTCGCGTGCCTGAACAATCGCTACGTTACCGGACGACGCTTCACGCAACTCGCTTCGCGACAGGGGTGTCTCTGCTGCCTTGCTTTGCTCTGGCGTCGCGTGGCGCCCGGTCTCTCGATGACGCGACGACGGACCCGATTTCGATGTCACGAACAAGCTATGAAACCCAATGAACCAAACGGTACGTTGCGCACGTCCAAACGTCCTTTCCCCGTCTTGATTATCGCTGGTTCCGATCGGCGTCGCGAGCGGATCACCTGTCCCTTTGATCCTGCATAGGCCATGCGCTACCACGTTATTGCGTCCGATTACGACGGCACCCTCGCCACCTGAGGTTTAGTCGAAGCAGAAGTGGTCGCAAGTCTGCAGCGCGTGCGCGAGTGCGGCCGCAGATTGATCCTGGTCACAGGGCGCGAACTCGATCAACTGCTCGAAATCTTCCCTGATGCAGCCATCTTCGACTGGGTGGTAGCGGAGAACGGGGCGGTGGCCTATTGCCCCGCCACGCGGGAAGAGACGATGCTCGCTGATCCGCGACCGAGAACGTTCGGCGCCACGCTGAGTCGGAAGGGCGGGTCATCGTCGCGACCTGGGAACCGCACGAAGTGACCGCGCTGGAGGTCATCCGCGATCTTGGTCTGGAGTTGCAAGTCGTTTTCAACAAAGGCGCAGTGATGGTGCTTCCCTCCGGAGTGAACAAGGCAACGGGACTTCACTTCGCACTGTCGCAACTGCGACTGTCGCCTCATAACGCGGTGGCAATCGACGATCGGAAAACGATCACGCCTTCTTAAATCTATGCGAGTGCGCGGTAGCAGTTGCGAATGCGCTGCCCGTAACCAAGGAGTACGCGGATCTTGTCACCGGCCAAGACCACGACGCAGGGTGATCGAGTTGGCTGAGCTGCTGGTGAAAAGCGATCTGCAAGACTTCGCCGGCCGGCTCATCCGACATGAGATCCTGCTCGGCACCCGTGAAGATGGCGAGGAGGTGCGGCTACAACCCTATGGCGTCAACGTAATGATCGCAGGCGGCGGGAAATCAACCTTGGCAACGGGTTTGCTCGAAAGGCTGGCGGAAAAGAAGTACCAGTACTGCATCATCGATCCCGAGGGAGATTACTCAAGCCTGGATGACGTCGTCGTGCTGGGCGACAATCGCCGGCCGCCCAGCCCCGATGAAGTGCTGGACCTCTTATCCGAGCCAGAACAAAACGCGGTGATCAGCAACCACACACATGAGCCATTTTGCATTAATCGCCGTTCGGTGTACACGGATTGCATATTAAAAGGACGAGGTGACAGTTGGGTTACAATCGTGTTTACGCGCGGGTGATTTGACACCCTCGAGGTTCGACAGGGCCTTCACTTTTGAGAAAAACGGCGTTTGCCATGGTGCACGGCTATAGGGCGGAAGGCTACAAATTGACCGTGACCCACACGAACACGCCACCCTCACCCTCCCAGTAGGCGTTGGGCCACCGGATCGACCATCGTTGTCTTCGGTTTGGCTCATGATTGCAGTCGCTAACAGCGAGGTATAGTCTCGCCAGCCGCAACAAAACCGTAATAATGCTCCCGTAAGCTTATCGCCCATTAAATGGCTACTCGGGGGCGCAACTATGCTTACTCCAAAACCGTTTCTGCATATAACATTAGCCGCGTGGTTAGCCTTCAACGCGCTCTGGGCGTGCGCGGAGCGCAGGTTAATTGGCCAGGGCGAGTTGCCTGGCGATAACAAGGACCAGTCAAAGCTGTCCGGGCTGTTGGAAGACGATGTGACACCTCATGATCGGGCGGGCGGACTGAGCCCCGGGACTGCCTTTGGCGGCCGCGGGGTCTTCCAGCGCATCGCCACCTTTCCCGTCTTCTTGAACACGGACGAGGGCACGCAGACCGCTGCGGAGATCGTAAGCGCGAGCGAGGACGGGAAGTTCCTCATCTATACCGATAGCCCGACGGGTAATCTCGGTTTTGTCGACATCGCCGACCCCCGCGATCCAAAGCCTAGCGGCGTGTTGGAAATGTCCGGTGAGCCGACCTCCGTTGCGGTAGTGGGCGCCTACGCTCTCGCCGCGGTGAACACCAGCCAGAGCTTCGGGTAAGCTTGTGGTGGTGGATACTGGGAGCCGCAGCATCACCAAGAAGCATATCCCGTTCAACGAGCTCCCCGAGGAGGCACGCTTTGAACGGTTAAGCACCCAAAGCAAGCACTTCGTCGACACCATCAAGATGATCGCCTACCGCACCGAGACCGCGATGGCGCGCGTGCTCCGCGAGAAGATGACCCGTCACGATGACGTACGTAGCTTACTGCGGGCTATCTACCATACGGAAATCGACCTCGTGCCCAATGCACACGACAAAACTCTTACCGTCCGCCTCCATCCACTCGCCAACGAAAGCACCGATGAGGCAGTCCACCATCTATGCGCCGAACTCAACGCGACCAAGACACTTTTCCCAGGCACCGACATGCGCCTCATCTATCAATCGGTCTCATTGCAAAATCGCTGAGATCAGGTGGTCTGAAGATAATGCCAAGCGAAACAGTCGTCGATCTGTCGCGGCTCCAGTTCGCCGTGACGGCGATGTACCACTTTCTCTTTGTGCCGCTCACGCTGGGGTTGTCCTGGTTGCTGGTCATCATGGAGTCCGCATATGTGATGACCGGCAAAGAAATCTACACGGACATGACCCGCTTCTGGGGAAAGCTATTCGGGATCAACTTCGCTATGGGGATCGCTACCGGCATTACGCTGGAATTCCAGTTCGGCACCAATTAGGCCTACTACTCCCACTATGTCGGGGACATCTTCGGAGTGCCGTTGGCAATCGAGGGTTTGATGGCGTTCTTTCTCGAGTCGACGTTCGTTGGGCTGTTTTTTTTGGTTGGGATCGGCTCACACGGGTGCAGCACCTTGCCATTACCTTTCTCGTCGCGTTGGGCTCCAACCTCTCGGCGCTGTGGATCCTGATCGCGAACGGCTGGATGAACAATCCCGCCGGTGCTGAGT
>JAKEHO010000075.1 GCA_022614965.1 Gammaproteobacteria bacterium | reverse complement strand
GGTTCACGTTGGGGCTGGGACCCTTTGTCAGTTATTCCGAACGATAACGCGCGGGCTGTATGGTCAGGACAGGAAGCAGTAGTAGCATGGTCAATGATTTATATGATCAGCATGTAGCCAAGGATCGCTCTTGCGGAATCCACGCAAGGGCTTCTTAGTTTGCCAGCATTTTCGGGGTTTTGTCAGCGCTGCGTGGAGTACGCCGCAGTTCCCAACACTTTAGCGACGACGGGCGATATCTCGTAGATCAAACGGGGAAACCATTTTTTATCAACGGGGACGCTCCTTGGTCACTGATCACCGGACTGACCAAGAGTGAGGCTGAGCTTTACTTGAACGACCGCCACCAACGGGGGTTCAATGCCATCATCGTCAATCTCATTGAACCTTAAGCGGAGATATGCTATTAGCTAAGGTGGGTATTGATATTATGAGGGGCAGAAATGGCGCGCGTGGCCGCTGTTTATCGGCACACTGGTAGCAGGATAAACTGGTAGTTCGAGTCCACGCCGCTTCATTACGAATACTTTTTAGTGAAGGCCCGGGAGATCCCAGACATGAATCCAATGGACCCGAAATACAAGGCTCTGATAGAATTATGGCAACGCCTACCTTTGCCCGTTTCTCAGTTGCTCAGGCCTACGCTGGCGAAAAATATTAGTTAAGCGCGGTTTTTTTCACATGCAATCGGATAAGGAAACGAGCCGAAAGGAGACCAACTGGTGGGACCATTGGAACACATCATACCGAACCAATCTCCCTACTACTTCATTGCCGTCCAAGGTAGGCGCGGTGGTCCTCAAAGAAATCAGGTCGCTGAATCTCACCGATCCAAAAATTCTTGAGCTTGGCTGCGGCACAGGCTGGCTGGCCGGTGAGCTGACGAGAGATAATGTTCATTACATAGGGTGTGATCTCTCACCAAAAGCGATTGCATTAGCCAAGCGTAAGGCTCCAAGAGGTCGGTTTGAAGCGACAGATTTTATGCTTTGGAATGTTCCAGAGCAGCCGTTCGACATGATCTTATCGATTGATACGATAGCGTACTTCCGAGACCAGGATGCGGCAGTTCGCAAAATCACGAGTCTTTTGAAGCCAAGGGGATATGTAATACTAACAACTGTAAATCCGTTTGTTTATAGCCGCCGTTCGGACATTGGCCCACCTGGGGATGCACAAATCCGAAACTGGTTAACCCGAAAGCAGCTTCATCGGTTACTCACGAACAACTCGTTGATACCGCTCCGATCCTGGACGATTCTCCCAAGCGGAGACAAAGGCATTCTTCGAGTTGTGAACTCCCACAAGTTGAACAGGCTTATCGGGCAGTTCGTCTCTCAGACGTTTATTGAACAGGTTAAGGAATGGTGCGGATTGGGACAGTATAGAGTTGTTGTAGCACGTCGCGATGTTTTTAAAGGATAGGGCTTTCACAGCAAGCCACGATGATCATCCCACAACGAGCTTACGGCAATAAAACGCTTCCGCGAAATTCTCAGGTGCCCGCGACTCGATGCCACGCAAGCGCAGGATGGCTTCAAACGTTTCTCTGGTAAACCAATGCTTATCGGTTTGCGTTGCGAAATACGCCATGAGATAGTCAATTTTCTGTGTGCAAATGCGGTTACTCAGGTGCACAAATACATTTGGGTTGCCGATGTCACCGTCATATTTTGGGATCTCATATTCCAATATGAGGTGATTACGAAAGGTATTCCACGCCAGCTCGGAAACCAGCCTATGATCCTGATGGCGGTCACCCGACGTATGGGTAAAAATCACATCGGGGGATGGCCCGTTTTTTAGTTCCTCGAACACTTCCTTTATCTTGTCCCCCGTGTAGGGAAAGAAGCCGTCTTTGAATTCATGCACGATAATGTCCTTGTGCCGCACATTTTGCAGGAATCTCGCGGCGCTCTGTTGCGCTTCTTTTTGGCGCTCCTTGGTCGCGCTGAACACGATCCAGCGCACATTCGTCCTTGGGTATTTTTCGGCCAAGTACAGGATCGTGCCTCCGCAGCCGATTTCGATATCATCGGCGTGTGCCCCTAGGCACAGCACCTCACATATCTTTGCTTCGCTATCTCCGAAGGAGAGATTGAACATGCCCTTTTGCTGTATGCGTTGCCTAGGAATGAAATCTCAAGGTAAGAATTTTAACAAGCCGCATCGCTCAAGGTCGCATGCGGCCGCATGAATCACATCAAAGGCGATCCCGGAACGCTCCGCGATGTCCAACACGCTATTCTCACCATCGGATAGATTTAACGCCCATAGCAAAGCAAACTCCCGCTGTTCAATGTTGGCCCCGCCCGTATTACGGTATAAGCCGCGTTTCCCGAGCTGAGGTTCGCACATCGGGTTCGTGTTAAGGAAACGCCTATTCCACTCCAGGACGTCGATTATCTGAAGGCATAACGCGAGCGATTCGGCCAGAGATTGGGGCGTAACGAAATCCAGATCGTCGGCCGATGTGTGGTATTCGGGGTAGCATCCATTGGGGGTCCGCGTCAAGCGTCCGACAGGCAGGTTTATGCCCGGAGAACAGAACTGACGTTCGTCATAACCGTAAGGCGTGAAGTCAACGATGCTGGCCGAAGCACTGTGTGCTCGTAATACATGATTAGCAACGCGATCGATTTCGGTGTCGCCACGGCGGCTCTTCTTGTAGGTGAAAGCGCCGCGGTCGCCAACTAATGCTATGACCAGTCCATGCTTGATTCTGTCAAGGTGGTTTTGATTCTCACTTAGCCAGGTTATAGAGCCAATCGTTCCCGGAGCGAAAATAACCCTGTACGAATATCGATTTGTTCGCTGCTGTAGGTATTTCGCAAGAAATATTACGACGGCTATCCCGGAAAGGTTGTCATTACAGAGAGAAGGATGGCACAAGTGGGAGAATAGTACGACCTCTTCATCGGTGTCCCCTTGGATAAGCCATTCGCCATATGTGAGCGAACCATCCGCCAGAGTAGAATCGATGCATACTTCGTATTCCTCATCGATCAGCTCGGCAAACTCGTTATGAGCCATGCAAAAACCCCAGTTCTCGTTGTAGTACGTGGTTTTGTATGGGATCCACTCTGGTTGCTGAGGTAGCGAATAAATGTGTGGTTTTACCTCCGCTAATGGTAGCGTTTTATGTACGGGAAGGCTGTAGCTTACAACATGCAAATTATGTTGCTGAAAGTCTACCACGCGCTCCCCGCGTTTGTTTTTTATATAAGCGTCACGAATGTTCCATTCTTTGGGGACGACCCAGTCGAACACCTGCGTGCCACTGGCGACCTCACGGATGTTAAGTGGAAACTGCTGTTGCAGGATCGACAGGGTATTCCTTACACCGTCTCCCGTTATACTTCGGCATATCGGATATAGGGTTTTGATGAGTGCGTAGATATCTTGGCCTATTTGGGCCGATTCCGACGGATTCATGCGATCTGTGCGCGCTAACTTGTCACTGAAAGCCGAAGATTAGTATCCGCTAAATTCGGAAACGGCTTCGAGGCGAAAGTCGGGGTAGTTGTTGTCGCGGTCCTTTATGATTCGATCATCGTCGGGCCATCGAATGTCGAACGCAGGATCGTTCCATCGGAATCCCCTTTCGTAGGCGGGGTCGTAAAATTCTGTCATTCGATAACAAATCTCCGTATTATGTTCTAAGGTCTGGTACCCCAATGCGAGGCCTTCGGGTATGTATATTGCCCGGTGGGACTCCACTTCCAAAGCGAGAGAAAGGTTCTGCAAAAACGTGTGGGAGCGGGGGCGCAGGTCGACGGCTACGGCGAGGACCGATCCTCTCAAGCACGAGACTAACCGTGACTGCTTGAACGGCGCCGCATGGTAGTGCATTCCGCGCAGTGTCCCTTTCTTACGGTTAAACGAAATACTGCACTGGACCATAGGGGCTCTGAGCCCATGTGCCCGGGCCTCACGATCGCACCAAGTACGAGCAAAAAAACCTCGTTCATCGGATAGCTTGTGGATATCTATGACGTAGGTTCCGCGAAGTTTTGTCTCGGTACATATCATGGCTATCGGAAATGAGTTGTGGACTATTTAGTCTTTTAGCATAGGAGAGCATTCCTGCAAGGAGGAAGGGCGATGATCTTCAGGGCCGGATCATTACAAAACTATCTACAACAGATAGTTATCGTGATCGAATAGCGGCATTCCGGCCCATGACACGCCGATCTGGTGCACCCGACTGTATAACCCTCGAAGAAAAGGCGGCCCCGACTAGCAGCGTCCCGGGCTCGCCCGCACCAAACCGGCGTCCCATTTCCTTTCTTGGGGCCGAGAAAGCCAGCCATGGATCACGCTCACGAAGAATTATCCATTTCTGAGTTTGTTGACTTATAATGCCCTCTTAGCTTTGTTTGCCGGGGCTTTCCAGCCCGCTGTGAAGCCCCCCGAAGGGGAACGACGTGGATCGGCACTGCCGAGAAATATTTGCGGCCTGCACCTGTTCAGTGGCGCCGTCCACTGAAACAGGCGGTTTCCTTCGGCGCGGGAAATCAGGCTAGTGCACCACACAGGCGCAGCAACTCCTGCAGAATGCCTGGACCCGAAATATCCCAGCCCCCATCTGCGGTAAAGGGCTTCAAGGCTAACAGCATAATTCTTCTCGTCGATGATGACGAGGCGATGCGTTTGTTGGTCAGGACGGCACTGGAAAGCGACGGCTACGCTTTCCTGGAAGCTAAGAACGGGCGCGAGGCGCTACAGCTCTTTAAGCGTCACACGCCGGATCTGGTGTTGATGGATGCCGCGCTGCCTATGATGGATGGTTTTGAGGCCTGCGCGAAGATCAACCAACTCCCAGGTGGGACGGACACCCCAGTCATCATGGTTACATCCTTAAACGACGACCCCTCCGTGGAAAAAGCTTTTGCCGCAGGTGCCGTGGACTTTTTAACCAAACCGCTGCACTGGGCCGTGACCCGCCATCGCGTGCGCCGTATCCTAGCCGCTGCGCACACCGAAAAGGAACTGCGCCGCCTCGCTTATCACGATGCACTGACCGGTTTACCAAATCGCCTGTTGTTGCTGGATAGGGCGGGGATCGCGATTAGCCGCTCAGATCGGACGGGTCGCTTGCTTGCCGTGATGTTCGTGGACGTGGACGGTTTCAAAACCATCAACGATAGCTTTGGGCATGAAGTGGGCGATAGCTTGCTGTGTACGCTTGCGGACTACTTATCCGGTTCGATCCGAAAAAATGATACGGTATCCCGTGTGGGGGGTGACGAGTTTCTCGTTTTGCTTGAAGATCTCGGCTCGCCGCAAGATGTACGCCGCATCGCCGAAAAAATCCTAGCCCATATTCGCCGCGTTTCCGATGTCGCTTTCACAAAACGCACAGTGACGGTCAGTATCGGGATCGCGCTTTTTCCCCACGACGCCAACGACATCGGCTCGCTCATCAAGCTGGCCGATGCGGCTATGTATCGTGCCAAGCAGGCCGGAGGCGATGCTTATCGGTTTTGCGGGAGCGCTAAGAGCCCTGCGTCATGACAGAATAAGCGTTCAGCCTGCAGTATCTCGCGCCTTAGTTACGCCCCCGCAGCGGCCGCCCCGAGGGGATCTCCTCCCGCCTCCTCTATGAACTGTTCACAGGCTTGCCTCGCCTCCGAATCCCGCATTTGCCGCGGGGGGCTTTTCATATAGTACGCGCAGACCGCCTCTAGTGGTCCGGCAATCCCTCTTTGCAGCGCAACCTTAGTGCAGCGTATGGCGTCGATCACTACGCCCGCGCTGTTCGGCGAATCCTGCACCGAG
>JAKEHO010000014.1 GCA_022614965.1 Gammaproteobacteria bacterium | reverse complement strand
TCGATAGGCGAGGAGCGAGCGAGCACGCGACGCAGCGATCGGGATGCGCATTTATTCACAACCTCTGAGGAAGGGCACGGCATGGATGCGCAGTTGACGTTCCCGGATTCGATCTGCATTTACGCCGCCATCGCGACGCTATTTTCTTGGCCGAGATCAATGACCCGGTCGGCCGCAGCGATGGTCTCTGGCCGATGCGCAATGATGACGCGGGTGAGCTTGAGTTTCCGGATATCCATTGACTCGCCTCTCCGGTGCCACATCCAAGTGGCTGGTGGCCTCGTCGAGGAACAGCATCTTGGGCCTTTTATAGAAAGCACGCGCGAGCAGCACGCGCTGCCTTTGCCCGCCCGAGAATTTAATTATATTTGCGAGTCGTTACAGCTGGCGTAAGGCATGTTTTTGGAATTGCTCCATCTCTTCTAACGCTGTTTTGCCTTGAGATGGTGATCCACCCTATGGAGTCGATGGTTATCTCACCACGCATTGATTACACACGTACAAAGCTCCAAAAATTTGCCGGTTGAGTGCAAAAATTTTTTCAGGTTGGCTATTCGACAGCAGGAGACGGACCCAAAAGTAGCGCTATGCGAGGGGTCCAATTGATTGCTCAGCCAGACGAAACCTTGCCCAGACGGCGCTGGTTTATGTGCCAAGTATATGACAGGGTGCGCTGGGCGCGCCATCTGGTGCGTGCAACGCACCCTTTACTCCCGAAATTTGCCGAAAGAGCTAAAAAAATTCTGGCAGAAATACGACACGCCGAAGTCGCCGTACCAGCGACTCATGGAATCATGACAAGATTACGGACAAATAAAAGGAAGAACTGCGCCGCGTGCATGAGAGTTTGAATCCTGCGGAGTCTCAAGAGAATTGACGCAAAACTCGCGAAGCTCTACCGCAAGAAACACGGCTCGCGAAAAGTCGACGCGAGCCGGATAACAAAGACAAATCAGTGCCTTCTATGGTGTCATTTTTCATCGGTCAACCGAAGTGATTTCGGGGTCATGGTTAAATCAGTTGACACCCAGTTTCCTTAATACAGGTAACGCGATGGTCCAAATCGGTCGGTTGAAGGATTATAGAGCCATCCGCCAATCCAGGAATTATTTGGAGAAATTGCAAGCGATGTAATTGCTCCGTTGCGATATTCCAAAACCCCTAGACCAGATCCCCACATTCCTTTAACTAATAATTGTGAAGAAAAGCTTAAACCGTTAAAGTAGCCAACCCCAATAACTCGATCACTGATAACATCATAGTTCCAGTTTCCGAACATCGATCCATTAGGAGAAAGCGCTAAGGTTTGGAACGATGCGCCATTTACTTTAATTAGACCAATACCCCATCCACTTTGGACCAAAATATCGTTGGTACCAGAAAAATCAACATCTCCGATTCCACCGATAAGATCGGTTTTGGCATCAAGAAACCATGCCGCCGATCCTGTTGAATTCTGGATTCCGGTTCCATGTGAAGCCTGGGCAATAGCGGTCAATTTAGTACCCGATAGTCGTAGAATCGCGATGCCCGTGGGCCTTGTCATGAGGATTTCATGCTGTCCGATATAACCGTCGTAACTACCTGTTCCTGCGATTCGATCAGTCTTGTTATTGAAAGTCCATGTTCCAAATTTGCTTCCGTTAGCAGCCAACATTAAGGGTTGGAGCGTGGAACCATCAAAGGTAAGTATTCCCATTCCCCAATTGCTTTGGATCACAATATCAGTTTGGCCATCGCCATCGAAATCTCCAAACCTTCCGAAGCGATCATTTCCGGTAGAAAGAACCCACCCATCAAAGCTTGTTCCGTTAGGTACTACCATCACGGAATCCAATGATGATCCTCTTAACGTAAGCAAGCCTATTCCCCAGTCACTTGTTATAAGAATATCTTGCTGACCATCATCGTCAAAGTCCGCGGTTCCAGCAATCTTATTTTTCATCGAGCTTAAACGCCAACCACCGAACAAAGATCCATTTGGAGCCGCCATTAGGGAGGTTAGACTCGTATTGTCGGCTGAAAGAGTAAGGATACCGATACCCCAAGGGCTTTTAATGAGAATGTCGTCTCTATTATCTTTATTAAAATCGGTAATGCCTAAAATCTGATTATCGATTGAGCTGTAACGCCAACCGCCGAACCAAGATCCATCTGGAGCAACGAGTATTGAAGTAAAAGTATCGCCATTTACAGTAAGAATGCCTAAACCCGAATCACTTTGAACAAGGATGTCCCGTTTCCGATCCCCATTAAAATTACCACTTAAATGTTCAGTGCCTCTTCGTCCATAAGCATTCTGGATACCGATAATATCCCAGGGTGAAAGCTCTCCTGTCTTTTGCGCCGCACAATACGTATAAGTCGTTATTGAAGTTAGGTCTGATGGTGTTTGGTAATAATTACTAAAAAAATCATTCTTCGTTCCCTTGTGATCAATACATGGGTTTCCAATAGTGGGAACCACCCAGTCAGGTCTCCTCATTTCGTGGCTAAAACCCAAAGCGTGTGCAAATTCATGTAGCACGACCCCTCTAAATGCATCCGGACGATTAGTAAGCTGATTAGTCAAATCAGCAGGATTAAGTTGCATTCTAGTCCACACTTGAGAGTTTGGTCCTTGGAATGAGTCCCCACCACCAGTTGTCCAACTAATTGCTAACGTATATGGATTCTCAAATGGGTCTAGTGAGCAATCCCCCCATCCAACGAAGTCAATATGCGCAGCGAAACTCCAAGCAGAAACTGCCCCGCGAATTGCACGAGAAAGATTTGCGAAATTAGGATGGTTGCTCGCAGGGTCATCGACTCCCGTGCCATCAGTCGCCTTACCGGCTTCCCAACAAACCCGTACTCTTCCATTCGGCCAAAGCGAAACCTCTTCACGATAGATGGCGTGTGCAGGCATTGATGTGAGGAACAAAAGCGCAACTGCACTTATCCCTGATAGTAAACTTCTACGGAAATAATATCTCTTCATTGTCTTACCCTCGTTTATAAGTCGAACAAAAAACTCGGTTTAGACCGAGCGCCTGAATCGACGGTTAAACAAGCGAAACTTGTCTAACCATCCTAGATTAGCGTGCCGTTTGGTTCACCCAGGCCAGTGTCAGGAAACTTCCTGTTGGGGATACCTGGACACGCATCGATCACACACGTACAAAGCATTCGAAATTTGCCGAAGCGGGCCGAGAAACTTTTTTGTCTCCGGCCTACGAAAGGGAGTGACTTTCCCCTTGGTGAACAGGGCCCGACGTGTCTTGAGTAGGGACGAGAAGCTTGCTGACAAGTGGGGGGCGGGGGTGCGCCTTGCCAAGATAGGCACAACGTTGAGCCGCCAAGTGCGGTTCGTTAGAGGCAGAGACAAAGATGTCGGAGGTGCTCGCACAACAGTTTTGTCGCTCGCGGCGAAGGCGGCGAGAAAACGCTGCTCCGCCTCACAGTCGGCGCAGCTGACCTATCCACCAAGAGTGGACCGACGGCCGGCTTCTAGCGGCCAATTGCCTTCGGAGTTAGCACTGATAACAGCGTTGGTTATCTCCTCCCCTGCCCCACGTGCTGTCGTAGAACTCCCAGTACAACAGGTAAACCAGGTTGGTCAGCGAAATCTTTTCGCGAATCTGAAACGTAATGTACGTGTGTAAGGAGTGAAGCGGTGGTTAGCGTGGATTACCGGCCAGCGCTGAAATCACTGGGCTGACATCCTCATGTCGGAGGTGTGCGATGCACAAAAGCCGCTCAGCGCTACAAGCGCTGACACCCAAGACTCTAGAAGATGAAAACCGCCGCTATACGGGCCGCGGTGGGATCAGCGAGGAAAATCGGGGTCTCGGCTTTCTCCCTGCCTATTTGGATAGCGCAACCGGTAGCATCCACCTGTCCTGCTTTCGGGATGGGCGCCGGGCTCCGATCCACTTGCTCGACGGACTGCCGGAGCCACTGGTCTTGGGACGGGAGGCCTCCGGCAAGATCGTTGCCCTCAAGGGCTCGGTGAGCGCAGGTTTCGTTCGCGAGGGCCGTTTTTATACCCGCGAACAAGCGGCCATGGCGATGATGAGGGAAGCGCGAGATGGAAATTCGCCTTCCTCGCCCAGGCCCGTCCAAGCCAGCCTCTCGCGGTCTTGGGCGGGCATTCTTCTTCTCTGAGCCATCTATGTAGCCGCAGCTGCCGTTGGCGCGTTCCTGCGCAGAGCTTCCCTAAGTCTTCGCACACGTTCATTGACCCACCCACGCACGGGCAACAAATTTTTCGGCTAAATTCGCTTTCGCCGTCCGTCTACTCTTATTGTCCGTGTAGGATTACGATAGGAGGTGGAGGCTTTGATCGAAGGTGCTCTTATGTTGTCCGACGTGATCCCGCCTGCGGCTGACCCAGTGGCTTTGGCCCCCCAGGAGGCCAAGCGCAAGGTGCTCGAGCACTGGCAGCGGCTGGATGCCCTAGCGAAGCGGCGTTTCCCCAAGGACGAGAACCTGGCCCTCCAGGGTGCGCAATATGTGATGGACGGGCTAGAGGAAGATGATTGGCAGCGGGTACGCGAGTGGCAGGGAAAAGCGGAGTTTCTCCCCTTTCTCGTCACCGTCGCTTCACGGCTGCTGACCGATTACTATCGCAAGATAGTCGGCCACCGGCGCCCGCCGCAGTGGTTGGACCAAAAACAGGATCCTCTCTGGGATGCCGCCTACCGACTGCTCGCGGTGGAACATTACCCGGCGCATGAAGCAGTGGAAGGGCTTCTCTGTAGATATCCAGAGCGCGAGCGCTGGTTTATCGAAGAGATAGTCAGCACTATTCGCGGGAAGTGCCGGATAGAATCGCAACCGGTTGAACGTGTCGAATTGAACAATGCCCATATGGACATAGTCGATGAAAGCCTTGCCCCGGATGGACAATTGATAATCAAGGATAAAGAGATATCGGAAGCCCTGCAGGCGTATTTGCAAGGGGAGTCCGAGGCGCCGACAAGCCCGCGGGTCTCCGAGCTGCTTACCCGCTTGCGCGAGCATCTGCACCTGACCGAGGAGGACCGCTTGTTGCTGCGGCTGCGGTTCCAGGACGGCCTGAGCATACAGGCCATCGCGCGGCTGCTGCACCTTCAGGGGGATCCTTATAAGCGCATGAATAAACTCATCGCAGAGTTGCGCGGAACCTGCCGACGGGTGGGCTTCTATCTGGAGGAGGCGTAAGCGAGCATATATTGTAAAGGTAACTCGTATGAACCATAAGGCATCTCCGGAAACAAAAGACCGCGCGCTGGCCTTATTCGCGCTGGCAGCCACCGACACCGGTCAGGCTACTTCCTGTCCGAGCGAGGAAACGCTCGCGCAATTCATCGACGGGCGGCTAACCGGCCAGCCACGCGAGACAATGCTGGCACACCTCAATCGCTGCCGCGCTTGCTATCATCATTGGTTGGAGGTCGCCGCTTACCT
>JAKEHO010000074.1 GCA_022614965.1 Gammaproteobacteria bacterium | reverse complement strand
GTACGGGCGGCGTGGTCCCTTCGACCTTCGCTACCGGCTACCGCTATACCGCGCTGGGCTACACTACGGCCATGGAAGCGGCTGTGCCGCCCATTGGTGCCCGCCACACCTTAGAAGAACTCCATGATACCCCGGTCATTGATAAAGGGTTTTACGTCCTGTTGGGTAATAACGTCTTCCTTTATCGGCTTCTCCAAGAAGGTCGAATGGATGAATTTCGTCAAGCTGTCGCGTGGTGGGTAAACGTAACAAAAGCCTACACCACTAAGCTTGTAAATCCGGGTGGGGATGAACCCTGGAAAGGACGGCGTAATGCAAACATTACTGATTTAGATGAGAAAATCGAACGCTTCGCGATTACACCACGGCAGGTAATAAAGGCATTCATCGAGGCCGTTAATGAACTCGGACTGCCAAGTCCACCCCACATTCACTGCAACAACTTGGGTCACAGCGGTAACTACGCCACGACACTTGAGACAATGCGAGTGGCGGGAGACCAACGTGCGCACATTGCCCATATTCAATTTAACAGCTATGGCGGTGAACCGGGAAAGAATCCCATCTCAAAAGGGCCCGAGATCGCGGAATACATCAATGCGCATCCCAATATCAGTGTCGATGTTGGTCAAGTGATGTTTGGTAAATCCACGATCATGACTGGCGATGCGCCGACAGCCTGGATGTTGCGTCAAATCAGCGGTAATAAGTGGGTCAATGCCGACACCGAGCACGAGAGTGGCTGCGGTATCATCCCCTTCGCCTATCAAGAACATATCTATACCCACGCCTTACAATGGGCGATCGGGCTGGAGCTGTTTCTTCTATCGCAGGACCCTTGGCGCGTAGTGCTTTCTACTGATCACCCCAATGGTGGTTCATTCATGAGTTACCCTCGCCTGATTCGATTGCTCATGGATCGTGATTTCCGCAATCAGCAGATCGGCTTGGTCAATCAGAAAGCGATTCGTAAAACGGTGTTGTTGGATGATCTCGACCGTGAATACTCGTTACAGGAGATCGCGATTATTACGCGAGCTGGCCCGGCACGGTTATTGGGCTTGCGCAACAAGGGCCATCTAGGGATTGGGGCCGATGCCGACATTACAATCTATGATGAACACGAGGACAAGGAGCAAATGTTTAGTGCACCGCGGCATGTCATCAAAGACGGAGAACTGATCATAGAGAATCATGAGTTTCGCTGTGATCACGAGGGCCGCCTACTTCATGTCGCGCCACACTACGATCCCGAGATCGAGCAGCCAATTAGAGCTTTTTTTGAGGACTACTATACAATTGAATTCGACAACTATGCTGTTAGCGACCGATATTTGCATCATCATGAGACGATACCAACCGCAGATCAGATAGCAGAATAATAAGTACGAGGATTCGTTATAAGCCTATTTTATACAATCAAGCTGTACAAGCGATAACACGTTGCCAACTGGACCATATGGCTTCGATGTTGGCGTAGAAATCAATAACAGTGCGTATCCATTCGACGGAGATCGTTGATACCTTTGCCGAGGCTTTTGAGATGTGGGCCTCACGGGTAATCATTACCGCCGAGCGCCCCCAATGGGCAATGGCCGCCGCGCGATCCATGACTGGTTTTGCCACGTCGGTCATTGGCTGCAAATGCGAGGCAGGTATCGAACGCCATCTCACGGCTGACGAGACGCCAGACCGACGTCCTGGTGTCAGTGTATTGCTGTTTGCGACCACAGGTGAAGGCATTGGCAAACGACTGGTCGAACGCATCGGGCAGAGTGTCATGACCTGCCCAACGACAGCTTGCTTTGCCGGACTCGCGGGCGAGAATGAAGTGGTTGTTGGTGGGCAGCTTCGCTACTTTGGTGACGGTTATCAGATTAGCAAGCGCCTAAACGGGCGCCGGTTTTGGCGGATACCGGTAATGGATGGCGAGTTTTTAGTGGACGATCGTTTCGCTATTCAGCCTGCCGTTGGGGGTGGAAACATACTGATCTTGGGGAAAGACACGCAGGCAACGCTGCGTGCTGCCAAGGCGGCCACCAAAGCAATGAGGGAAGTCCCTGGTATTATTCTGCCTTTTCCGGATGGTGTTGTTCGCAGTGGCAGCAAGCCAGGATCGAGATACAAGTCTCTATTGGCTTCAACAAACGATCCCTACTGCCCCACACTACGCGGCATCGCCCCAGAATCAAAGGTAATCCCCGACGTCGATTGTGTATTGGAGATTGTCCTCGATGGCTTGGATCTAAACGCCGTTCATGATGCTATGCGTCGCGGTCTACGCGCAGCTGCAAAGCGCGGAATCAAGCAGATATCGGCCGGTAATTACGGCGGCAGTTTGGGTCAGTATCAAATTCGATTATACGATTTACTCAAAGATTCCAAACCTGCGAATGACGAAATCATCTAATCAATGAATTGCCTGCCGGTAAATGACATAAGTAATATCGAGATGAGCCTGACACTAACGTTGCATACAGCCCCCGAAGTCCCGTTGGAAGCTGAGGCGATTAATCCTGACCGGCTAGTTGGGCTAAGTGAAGCGGAAATCGCCGCACTATCCGTCTATCATGGGAACCAACAAGCGGCTATCGGGGATTTCTTCTCTGTGTCAGGTAAAGGGAACAGTGAATTTCATATTGAAGGAGACTTAACGCGGGTGAAGCTCATTGGTGCTGGCTTGTCGCGTGGACGAATCGTGATTCATGGCAACGTGGGCTTGCATGTGGGTGCAGCCATGTCAGGTGGCGAGATTATTGTAGAAGGCGACGCCCTAGATTGGGTTGGGCCCGAGATGTCGGGAGGACGGATTGTTGTGAAGGGCAATGCTGGGCACCTAGTAGGAAGTGTATACCGTGGGGGCCGTATCGGCATGCGCGATGGTGAAATCATCGTGCATGGCAACGCAGGTAACGAAGTCGGTAATGGTATGCGCAACGGTCTGATTGCAATTGGTGGAGATTGCGGTGACTTCACGGGCGTCAACATGTTAGCAGGAACGATTATTGTGCTCGGTGAGCTAGGCTGGCGTAGTGGCGCGGGCATGAAGCGCGGTACAATCGTCTCAATGCACGATGTCGAACTGCTACCTACTTTTAGTTATGCGTGTACCTACCAACCCACGTTTCTACGGCTTTATCTTCTTCATTTACAAGAATTAGGGTTATCGATTGATGATGCCTACATCAGCGGACGGTATCGACGTTTTAGTGGCGACGCCGTCGAATTGAACCGGGGAGAAGCATTGCTACTTAAATCGTGAGCGCCAAAACAAACTCTGAGACGTGACGTGGCAACCCAACACCAGAGAATGACTTGAACCTTGCTCCAGAGTCCGGTAATTTGGAGGTCGGGCATAGAATACGACTTTTTATTCGTAACATTGCTGAGTTAGGAGAGCTGTATGACCACCATTGTAACTGATAACTGCATTAATTGCCGCTTCACTGACTGCGTGGAGGTTTGCCCAGTTGCGTGTTTCCATGGTGATGACAAGCAGCTCTATATTGACCCAGGAGTGTGTATCGATTGCAGCGCATGCATCCCGGAATGTCCAGTACAGGCAATCTACGAAGACGCTGACATCCCTGAAGACAAATTGCACTGGATCCAGATCAATGCCGAGCGGGCACCACAGCTCCCGGTGGTGGACTCAAAACAGGAGCCATTGCCTACGGCGGAAGAAAAAAAGGCTGCGCTGGGCTTCTGAGTGGAAAGCCTAGACTCGGCGATCCGCTCCTGGCGGTGAGGATACAACAGCCATTTTGTGAGCAAGAGCGGCCGTAGGACGGGACCGTCATTGCAATCTCAATAAAAAGCGTATTTTGCAGGCAGTGACAAACACAGATCACTCGCCATTTCTATTTATCCACCTCTTTAAGAACTCGAAGATGAACGGCGAAGTGCCATCATGGTGCAGTGAATTAGCCATTAGGAGTTCGTACATCTTCATCGAAGTAAACCCGTATAATCTGAACCATTACCAGAAGGCAACTCGAGGATAAAAACATTACGATGAGCACACTTGGGACTGAGCGGAACCCCTTGCGTGTGGCGATTGTAGGTAGTGGACCGAGCGGCTTTTACGCAAGCGAATCACTTCTAAAATCGGGGTACAGTGTGCGAGTTGATATGCTCGAGCGTTTACCCGCCCCCTACGGACTAGTACGAAATGGCGTTGCTCCAGATCATCCCAAGCTCAAGCAGGCAATCTTGGTGTATGAAAAGATCGCAGAGGGTCCCGAGTTCAACTTTCTAGGGAACGTTTCTATTGGTCGCGATCTGACTATTGAGGAACTTCAGCGTACCCACCATGCGATCATCTTTGCATGTGGTGCCGAGGCAGACCGTAAGCTTGGTATACCTGGCGAGGATCTTTCTGGCAGCCACACAGCGACTGAGTTTGTTGGTTGGTACAACGGGCACCCGGATTATCGGGATCGCACCTTTAATCTTTCTAACGAAGTCGCCGTGATCATTGGACAAGGCAATGTAGCGGCCGATGTGTGCCGGCTACTTGGTAAAACAGTCGATGAATTGAAACATACCGACATCGCTGAACATGCACTCGCGGCGCTGGCGGAAAGCAAGATCCGTGAAATCCATGTTGTAGGCCGACGAGGGCCAGCCCAGGCCAAGTTCACACCGGCGGAACTGCGGGAACTCGGTGAGATGGCTGACTGCGATCCAGTTGTCGCTCCTGGCGATCTCGATATGAACCCCGAGAGTCTGAGCGAGCTCGTCGAAAAGACCAATATGATTAATGCAAAGAACATCAAGATCTTCCAGGAGTTCGCACAACGAGCAGCCCCAACGAAGCGCCGCAGGTGTTATTTTCACTTTCTGAAGAGTCCTATCGAGTTGACTGGTGACGGGCACCTGAAGCGCGTCATATTTGAGAAGAATCGGCTCAAGGGGGATCCCTTCCAACAGGTTGCGGAGGGGACCACCGAACGCAAAGAGCTGGCATGTGGCCTCCTCTTTCGTAGCATCGGTTACCGTGGTGTGCCGATACCAGGTGCCCCTTTTGACGAACGACGTGGCGTTTTTCTAAATAAGGGGGGACGACTCATAGATAAGTACAATTCCATCATACCAGGCCTCTACGCGGCAGGGTGGATAAAACGCGGTCCGACCGGGATCATCGGGACCAATCGCGCAGACAGCGTCGCGACGGTAAAGGCGCTATTGGAGGATCTTGGCGTGCTTTCCGGCGGTGAGAAGCCTGGCGCGGAGGGTCTCTATCCTTATCTGGCTAAACGCGGTATCCGGGTAGTCAGCTTCTCGGATTGGCGCGCTATTGACGCGGCAGAGGTTGAGCGTGGTAGGCCTAAGGGAAAACCTCGTGAAAAATTTACTACCGTCAAAGGAATGTTGGCGGTTCTCAACAAACGATCAGAGACAACCTAGCTTGCCCGGGATCCTGACGTTCCGATGTAGATCTGCAGGAGTCGCATCACGCGTTTGCGCAGTCCATGTTCCCTGAGGCTAGTACGATTGCCTCATAATCCTGTCGGCCTTCCCCCCTCAATCTTTGGACTATAAGTATTTTTGTTTAGAACCAGCAGCGGTTTGAGATACCCGCAGCGGCACTGATGGCGTCAACTTCACAGATGCATTACGTCATTTCGGTGTGGACGGGTTAAACTATCTGACCTATCAGGAACCGATAGACAGTATTGCAGAACAGAGAAAGGCAATCATGCAACAACCAAAATTCCGCCGTCTTTCGACACTGCCCTTGATCAATGTGCCCTGTCCGTTTTGCAGCCTGCTCTGTGATGATCTCGTCATCCATAATCGTGCCGGACAATTGCGTGTAGAAAAACACGGCTGCCCCAAGGCGATTGCGGAGTTCGAGCGTCCTCCCACCATCTGTGCCCCGCGTATTCGTGGCAGTGACGCAACAATGGAGGATGCCGTTGCGCACATCGCGAGCATGCTACGCGCAGCCAAGCGGCCACTTTACAGTGGTCTTGGTACGGATGTAGCCGGCATGCGTGCTGTCTTGCCTCTGGCCGAACGCACGGGTGGTGTCTTGGACCATATGCACGGTGAAGGGATCATGCGTCATACGCTTGCTTTGCAAGACAGTGGCTGGATGAGCACGACTCTTACCGAAATCAAAAATCGGGCCGATCTCCTGATTTTTGTAGGCACAGATGTCATTCATGACTATCCACGCTTCTTCGAGCGCGTGGTATGGAATCAACACAGTTTGTTCGGCCCAAAACCAGAGCGACGCGAGATTGTCTATCTAGGACGTCAATTAAACACAGCACCGGGAAGAAGTCCTAAAGGACGGAATCCACTTCACATCGATTGTGACATCCGTCAGTTGGCTCAAATCATTGCACTTATTCGTACACTCCTTAAAGGCAATTCCATCAAGGCGCGCCGCGTAGCAGGCGTGCCAACCTCAGTACTATGGACCCTTGCTGAAAGGATGAAGAATGCTCGCTATGGCGTCTTGATCTGGTCACCTGCTAGCCTTGATTTTCCTCACGCCGATATTGTCATACAAGTCTTATGTAACCTCGTGACAGATCTAAATAACTTCACACGCTTTTCTGGCCTATCTCTAGGAGGAAATGACGGTAGTGTTACCGCAACGAACGTCTGCACCTGGCAGAGCGGTTATCCGTTGCGTACTAGCTTTGGCCGAGGCTATCCTGAATACGATCCATGGCGATATTCAACAGATCGCCTCCTAGCGCATCGCGCTGTTGATGTTTTGATCTGGATTTCATCATTTAGTGCGCGCATTCCGCCAGTGGTACCAAAGATACCGATTGTCGTTCTAGCTGTGCCGCACCTGAAATTGAGACAGGAACCTGAAGTGTTTATCCCCGTAGCGACGCCTGGTGTCGATCATGATGGACAACTTTTTCGGTGCGACGGTGTTGTTGCGCTATCAGTTCGCAGATTACGAAACTCGCCGTTACCCAGTGTCGCAAAAATAGTCGCAGCAATATACGAGTCCTTATAAGCAAATGCTAATACGGCTTATCGGTGGAAAAGTCTACGACCCCGCCAATGAGGTAGATGGAGAGGTCCGCGATATTTTTATTGACAATGGAAAGATTGTCGCAACTCCGCCACACGATCGGCGTATTGATAAGAGCTACGATATTCGGGATCGAGTCGTGATGGCGGGCGGTATCGATATTCATACACACATAGGCGGTGGCAAGGTCAACATCGCCCGCATGATGTTTCCTGAGGATCACCGGAACGATCCGGTTTCACGGACCACGCGAACCCGGGCGGGATGTGGACATGTTCTGCCCTCAACACCAATTGCGGGATATCGTTACGCCCAGATGGGGTATACAGCATGCTTCGAACCCGCAATGTTACCCATCAACGCCCGACAAGCGCATATGGAAATGGCTGACACGCCAATTGTCGACAAGGGTGCATACGCACTGCTTGGAAATGACGATTTTTTACTTCGAATGTTTGCTGCAAACAAGGATCAGCAGATTATTAATGACTATGTTGCGTGGATCATTCATGCAACGCAGTCTATCGCCATAAAGGTAGTCAATCCTGGCGGCATTAGTGCATTCAAGTTTAACCAGCGAAAATTAGACTTGGATGAACCGCATCGCCACTATGGGACCACGCCACGCCAAATTCTCCGCCAGTTAGCCCAAGCCGTCTACGAGCTTGGTGTGCCTCACCCATTACACGTCCATGGCTGCAATCTTGGTATACCTGGAAACGTTGAAACGACGTTAGACACGATAGAGGCAATGGAAGATCTGCCTATCCACCTCACGCACATACAATTTCATAGTTATGATAATGAGGGTGATCGCAGGTTCTCATCAGGAGCGCCTCGTGTCGCTGAAGCAGTTAATCGTAATAGCAACGTGTCCGTTGACGTAGGGCAGGTCATGTACGGCCAAACAGTCACCGCCTCTGGCGATACGATGTCCCAGTACAGAAATCACCTCTTAGCAGATCCGAATAAATGGATGTGTATGGATATCGAATGTGATGCCGGATGTGGAGTCGTACCATTTCATTATCGGGAGCGAAATTTTGTCAATGCCCTTCAATGGGCGATCGGGCTTGAGATCTTTCTACTTATCGGCGATCCCTGGCGAGTATTCCTTACAACTGATCACCCAAACGGAGGTCCCTTCACAACCTACCCCCACTTGATTCGTCTACTGATGGACCGAAGCTTCCGCTCTCATATGCTTTCTCAAATCAACAAGAGCGCGGCTGAAGCCAGCCATCTTACTAGCATAAATCGAGAATATTCCCTTTATGAGATCGCCATTATGACTCGCGCTGCACCAGCACGCAGCCTCGGGCTTAAGGATCGTGGCCATCTGGGACCCGGCGCCTCCGCTGATATCACTGTATACAAAGACCAAGTAAACAAGGAAAAAATGTTTGCTAAACCGGAATACGTTTTTAAAGATGGAGAGCTTGTCGTGCAGAACGGAAAGATTGTAAAGATAACCCAGGGCGCAACGCATTGTGTTAAACCTGATTATGACAAGACTATCGAACGTTCACTTAAACGTTATTTCGACCGCTACCATACGGTAGCACTCGACAACTTCAAATTACGCGCTGAAGAAATCAAAGGAAATGGTTCTGGCGTTCTTGCCATCCATCCATGCCGCACAGCCAAGCACGCATGAAGATCAACGGCGTATTAATCGACGATACCTTTGCTGAAGCATTCCCAATGCAAGCTACGGGGATTATTATCACTGCGATTGATCTGAACTGGGCATATCGCGCAGCGAACTCAATCATTGGCTTTGCTTCATCCGTAATCGCTTGCGGGTGCGAAGCGGATATTGAGCGTGAATTGAAACCATCGGAGACGCCGGATGGGCGACCTGGCATCTCCGTATTGATCTTTGCCATGTCGGTAAAGCAGTTGAGAGAACAAGTTCAACGGCGCGTGGGACAGTCAGTGATGACGACAGCCACGACCGCCTGCTTTGCTGGCATCGACAGCGAGGTGACCGTTCCTTTAGGGAAGAGTCTACGTTTCTTCGGAGACGGACATCAGATTTCCAAAACAGTGAACGGTAGGCGCTATTGGCGGATACCGGTCATGCATGGCGAGTTCGTGTGCGAAGAAACGACTGGAATTGTGCCTGCCATTGGTGGTGGTAACTTCATGGTGCTTGCGAAGACGGCCCGCCATGCACTGGCGGCCTGTGAGAAATCGGTAAAAGCGATTCGAAAGGTCCCGAAAGCGGTTACTGCCTTTCCGGGCGGTATCGTCGGTTCTGGATCGAAGCTGGGCTCGAAATACAAGTTTCTAACGGCGTCGACTAACGAAGCCTTCTGTCCAACTATCAAAGGGCAGGTAACTACTCAACTTACGGAGGATATTGGCTCTGTTCTGGAGATTGTCATCGATGGACTTGATGAAGAAGCGATCCGCGCAGCGATGCGTGCTGGTGTCGTTGCTGCCTGTTCACTTGGTCCAAAAAACGGCATTTATCGAATTAGCGCTGGTAACTATGGCGGCAAATTAGGCCCCTTTCATTTCCCCCTTCGCGAGATATTAAAGTGAACACGCTGATGTTCGCTCTTACGGCACGTCCGCTTCAAAGCGTGGACTTGTCTCCCTTGATACCGGATCAACTGGCAGGCAAATCCATTGCCAAGATTAAGGCGATCGAGCTCCATTGTGGCAATCGATCGATTGCTGTGGAGCAGCTGTTCAAGGTCTCGGGAAACGACAGTGAAAACATCTCTTTTCTAAGAAGCAGCAATCAGCTCAACTTCATCGGATCTGAAATGAGCTACGGCCATATCGAGATTAGGGGAGCAGTGGGTGACTTCCTAGGTAAGAGAATGAAAGGAGGCAGGATCCATGTACATGGCAATGCAGGTAACTGGGTAGGCAATGGGATGGCGGAAGGAAAAATTGAGATCACTGGAGACGCTGGCGATTTTATCGGCGCAGCTCGACCGGGCGATCAACATGGCATGTCAAACGGGATCATCTGCGTCAGTGGCAATGCCGGCGATCGCACAGGTGATCGCATGCGCCGAGGAATCATCATCATCCACGGTAACGCTGGCGATTACTGTGGCAGCCGACTTCTCGCTGGAACCATCATCGTGTTGGGAATTGCAGGCAAGTTAACCGGCTACGGCATGAAGCGCGGAACCATCATCCTTGGGCGTCGACCTAAATCTATTGCAGTAACGTTCAATACCTGCGGCCAGTTGAAGATGGAATTTTTACGACTCTTATTTCGGCAGCTGACTCACATGGGAAGGCAGTTTAAAGCATTTAACGAATTGGGCCCTGAAGTCGAGCGCCTGGCGGGCGATTTTGCCTGTGGAGGAAAAGGAGAAATACTTGTTTTACAATAATTAGACAAGAACATTACTTCAAGTCGGTCCTACATTGGTGGAACAGCAAAAACACAACCGGCGTAGCCAAATTCGTGGGCGAGCTCTCGAACCCAAAGCGCTCGATGAAGTGCGTGCGCTTTTGGGAACCTCCCCAAGACGACGCGATCTCCTCATTGAATTTCTGCACCGCATCCAGGACCAGTATCATCACATCTCGGCAGCCCATATCGTGGCCCTCGCATACGAGTTAAAACTTTCTACGACAGAGGTGTATGAGGTTGCCACTTTTTACCACCACTTTGATGTCACCAAAGAAGGGGAATCAGCCCCTCCACCTCTCACTGTTCGAGTCTGTAACTCGATCACGTGCGCAATGTTTGGAGCTGAGCAACTGATCGGCACCTTAGGACAACTGCTTGGCAAGGACGTGCGCGTACAGCCGGTGCCCTGTGTTGGGCGTTGCCACGGAGCCCGTGTTGTGGTTGTTGGAAATAATCCGCTTGAACGCGCAACACCTGAGCTAGTAAAGGCGACCGTGGATGCAGGAAATACGGAATCCACACTCACACCCCATACCGGCTACGAGCGATATCGAAAAGAAGGAGGTTACAAGACCCTCGCCGCCTGTATCAAAGGGGACCGACATGTTGATGACGTTATTAAGGCACTCGAAGACGCGAATTTGCGTGGACTCGGTGGTGCTGGTTTTCCAGCCGGGCGAAAATGGCGAATCTTACGTGATCAGCCAAAACCCCGCCTGATGGCCGTAAACATCGACGAAGGCGAGCCTGGCACGTTCAAGGATCGTTATTATCTTGAGCGCGATCCGCATCGTTTCTTGGAAGGCATGTTGATATCGGGGTGGGCAACAGAGTGCGAGGAAATCTATATTTACCTACGTGATGAATACGCGGGATGTCGAAAGATGCTCCTCCAAGAGTTAGCTGCCCTTAAAAGCAATCCACCTTGCCCGCTTCCTCCGATTCACCTACGAAGAGGTGCTGGAGCTTATATCTGCGGCGAAGAATCCGCCATGATCGAATCCATCGAAGGTAAACGTGGCATGCCGAGGCTGCGGCCACCCTACGTTGCGCAGGTTGGGCTCTTCGGCTGCCCAACCCTTGAACATAATATGGAGACCCAGTACTGGGTGCGCGATATTCTCGAAAAAGGAGTGGATTGGTTTACATCTCACGGACGCAACGGCCGTAAGGGCTTGCGTTCATTCTCCGTCAGCGGGCGTATCAATGCCCCAGGTGTTCATCTGGCGCCAGCGGGGATCACCATGCTTGAATTAATCGAGGAATACTGTGGGGGGATGCTACCGGACCACCAATTTTATGGTTATTTCCCGGGTGGCGCCTCGGGCGGTATCCTGCCGGCCTCCCTGGGCAATGTACCGCTGGATTTCGATACATTGACTCCCTATGGCTGCTTTATCGGCTCCGCCGCTATTATAGTCTTATCGACTCACGACAGTGCAAGACGAATGGCACTCAATGCCATGCGATTTTTTGAACATGAATCTTGCGGGCAATGTACCCCTTGTCGTGTGGGAACGGCGAAAGCCGTCAAACTGATGGAACGTAAAGATTGGGACAATCCATTGCTCGAAGAGTTGGCAGTCGCCATGGAAGACGCGTCTATTTGCGGGCTCGGCCAGGCAGCCCCGAATCCGCTGCGCTGTGCGATAAAATACTTTCCGGAAGAGTTTAAATGACATGGCGGCGATTCCAGATAATCGACCCATCGGGCGAACTGCAACGTTCACCATAAACGGTCGGGAAATCCACGCCTTCTCTCACGAGACCATCCTACAAGCCGCCAAACGGGCCGGTATTGCGATTCCTTATCTATGTTACCAGGAAGGCTATCGGCCGGACGGTAACTGCAGAGCTTGCGTAGTAGAGATCAAAGGCGAACGCTTTCTGGCACCCGCCTGTTGTCGTAAGCCGAGTGAAGGGATGGAAGTCACCAGCAACAACGAGCGCGCACTACACTCGCAGCGAATGATCTTGGAACTTCTGCTTTCTGACATGCCAGAACAAAGTTCCTCACCCTATACACTACACTCCGAACTGGATCACTGGGCGAAACAATTGGGGATCGGTACGCCCCGGTTTCCACGGCGTAAACAACCGCTAAGAGATCTCTCAAATCCAGCCATTGCAGTCAATCTCGATGCGTGTATTCAGTGCACGCGTTGTGTTCGTGCGTGCCGTGAAGAACAGGTTAATGATGTCATTGGCTACGCATTTCGGGGTACGCATTCGAAGATCGTTTTTGATCTAGACGATCCGATGGGCGATAGCACCTGTGTAACGTGTGGCGAATGCGTACAGGCCTGCCCGACCGGGGCCTTGATGCCGGCCAAAGAGGCGGGACTTATCGAGCCTGACAAATATATCAATTCCGTATGTCCTTACTGTGGTGTGGGATGCCTGTTGACATTTAATGTGAAAAATAATCGTATTCTCTATATTGACGGGCGAGATGGCCCGTCAAACCATAGTCGTTTGTGCGTAAAGGGGCGATATGGCTTCGATTATGTGCACCATCCCGATCGGCTGACAAAGCCATGGATTCGACGGCCTGGTAAAGCAAAAACACCAGCGCTCATTAACCCGAAGAAGATCAGCCAGTATTTCAAGGAGGCCAGCTGGGATGAGGCATTAGATTTTGCTGGGTCAGGTCTGCGTAGGATTAGGGACGAACAAGGTTCACAAGCGCTGGCCGGGTTTGGTTCTGCTAAGGGCAGCAATGAGGAAGCTTATCTGTTCCAGAAACTTGTGCGAACCGGCTTCGGTACCAACAATGTGGATCATTGTACACGGCTATGCCACGCCTCCTCGGTGGTTGCATTGTTAGAGACTATCGGATCCGGCGCGGTTTCAAACCAGGTCGCCGACGTCACAGAGTCTGAGGTGATCATGATCGTTGGCGCACGCCCAACGGTGAACCATCCTGTGGCGGCAACCTTTATCAAAAATGCTGCCAAATCGGGCAAGAAACTCATTGTCATGGATCCGCACCGCTATGAGCTCGCGCGGCACGCTGACTACTTCTTGCAGGCGCGTCCGGATACGGATGTGGCTCTACTAAATGCCTTGATGCATACGATCATCGAGGAGGATCTGCAAAACGACGAGTATATAGCCAAGTACACGGAAGGCTACGAGGATCTGAAACGCTGCGTCAAGGCTTACAGCTCCGAAAAGGTCGCCCCGATCTGTGGCATTCCAGCTGAGACAATCAAAGAGGTCGCACGGCTCTATGCCTGTGCGAAAGCCTCCATCATCTTCTGGGGTATGGGTATTTCTCAGCATATCCACGGCACAGACAATGCCCGGTGCCTGATCTCACTTGCCCTCCTGACTGGGCAGATCGGTCGCCCCGGGACGGGGCTGCATCCGCTTCGTGGCCAAAACAACGTACAGGGGGCATCAGACCTTGGACTTATTCCTATGGTCTATCCGGATTACCAGCCGGTAGATGATCCAAAGGTTCGAAGCAAATTCGAAGCATTTTGGGGCACAAAACTGGATCCCCATGTGGGGCTGACTGTAGTCGAGATCATGAATGCCATTCACGACGGCAAGCTGCATGGGATGTATATCATGGGCGAAAATCCCGCCATGTCGGATCCTAACCTGCATCATGCCCGCGCGGCGTTAGCAGAACTAGACCACTTAGTGGTGCAGGATATCTTTTTTACGGAGACTTGCGGTTATGCGGACGTCATCTTGCCCGCTTCCGCTTTTCCGGAAAAGACAGGCACCTTTACAAATACCGATCGGCGGGTGCAGCTAGGTCGCAAGGCCCTCGATCCGCCGGGAGACGCCCGGCAAGATCTTTGGATCATTCAGGAGATTGCCACACGCATCGGGCTCGATTGGCTCTATTCAGGGCCGAGCGACGTCTTCGAAGAAATGCGCGCCGCAACACCGAGCATTGCCGGCATTACCTGGGAACGGCTGGAGCGAGAGGACTCAGTCACCTATCCATGCGAGAAAGAAGGGGATCCAGGAGAACCGATCTTATTCGAGGAAGGCTTCCCCACGAAATCGGGTAAGGGGCTGTTTGTTCCCGCTGAATATTCATCTGCAGACGAACTTCCTGATGATAGCTATCCATTCGTCTTTATTACGGGACGGCTGCTGGAACACTGGCACACCGGCAGCATGACACGCCATGCCACCGTGCTGGATGCGATTGAGCCAGAACCTGTGATTTACATTAACCCGGGCGATCTCGACGCCGTCGGCGCCAAACCCGGCGATGAAATCGTGCTTGAATCAAGAAGGGGCCGTATTTCAGCACGCGCTCGCGTCGATGACGGATTGCAGTCTGGCACTGTATTCATGGCTTTCTGCTTTAATGAGGCGGCCGCAAATCTTTTGACAAATGAAGCGCTCGATCCGTTTGGCAAGATCCCAGAATTCAAATTTTGCGCCGTGCGAGTTATGCTTCCTGCTCCATTGGCAGAAAAAGCCGAACTAGTATGAGGCGAGTCGCCTCAGGATAACTACGATTTAGAAAGGAAGGTGAATGAGGCAATTTTATTGGATGGCTGTAATGTCGACGAAAGTAAGTGTCTCCTCGATCAGCGGCTCATTCATCTCAGCTCCATCCTCTTTTTTGCCCGGGATCACTGTATGGATCTGATACAGCGAGCCGGGGACCTCTTCCGACAGTAAGATTACGTATTCTTTGTCCGCGAACTGTTCAAATTGGGGCCGTTTGGGATCATTGACATAGGGCGAAATTCGAATCTGTTCGCCTTCCACCATGTGCCCATTATAGTTAAACGTAATGGGCGTAACTTCGGCGCCGTCAGCGAATCCATACTTGAGACGCCGATGGAAATAGCGCCAGTTTCCACCAGTCAATCGGTCCATTTCGTACACATCCCCCTGCAAATAGATCCCCAGTACAGGATTGCCACGTACATTCTCCTGAGGTGGCACGAACTGGTTCCGATCGCCACTGAAGAAATCCAGCTTGGCTTCTTTCGTACCGTCTGCATTGACGTTCAGTATATAGAGATCGACCCGATCATCAAAATCCTCTTCAAGTGATCCGCGCCGGGTAAATTGATAGTGTAATTTGCTCGGTTTATCGATATGAGCCAGATGATCCGTGAGCCACAGTAAAGTCTCCGCGGGAGACAAGGATGGCTGCTCAGTGGACGTGAGTTCCTCAGCTTCAAGATTTGCCAAGGCCAGCACCAGCAAACCAATCAACGGTAGAACGCCGGCTCTATGCATCATGGTATTTCCCAGGCAAGATACGTATCGATTACTTTTCAACTAACGGCACACCGTATCCTTCAAGTATTTCTCTGATCTGATCCTTGTTTTTGTCAATCAATCCATTGAGCTGTTCCTTCCAGGCACGATCCCCGTGACGTACGCCCATAGAAATATTGTATTCAAACCGCATGTCCAGGTCATTGGGATCAGATGGCATCGGAATTAGGACGATCTGCTCGGGACGCAACTGCTTGGCATAGTAACCAGCGATTGGGCCCCAGACACACGTGACATCGATTTTCCCGTCGACAAGGTCTTGAATGATCTTACCGGGATTTTCCTTCGGATCCCCCGACATCGCCTTGTAGGGGACCATTTGCTCCATCAAACCGTTTTTGAATACCCAAAACTGTGCCGGGCCTTGATCGAAAAGTCCGACCTTTACCTGCGATTTTCTTTCGGGTGACAGATTAGCCAGGTCTTCGGGCGTCTTTACATCATCGAGGCCCCTGCCTTTGACGTAGACCATCACCCAGGTCGATGTATAGTAGGGCTTAGTCGTTGCAGCCAATTCGAACCCGTCCGGCACGCCCATCACCACATCGCATTTGTACTCGTCTGTTTTAACCTCCGCCCGGAGCGTATTGCGAATGAAGCCTAGCCGCTGTGGAAAGAAAGTGTATTCAACCGGCAGATTCAATTCCTTTGCGAAGAGCTCGGCAATCTTGTTCTCAAATCCCTGATGTTCCTGGTTTGAAAACGGAAGATTGTATGGATCCGCACAGACCTTGAAGGCCTGGCGTTCCTCTGCCGAGCTCGCCACGGGGGCACCAAGCAAGGTCGCTGTCATCGCCAGCGCGAGTGCCACCCCTAGTGTGCGGAACATCCAGCGGCAGACAAACTCAGTCATTCTGCTATTTAGCTCCAAACTATATCCCCAAGCGGCAGGGGACAGGGACAACCAGCCGCCCGTAGCCAGGACCCCCGATGACAAGCCGCCAGGGAAAGCGCACGATGGCCGGCGCCGATTCCACTTTGCCTTGCATGAGGGGCTCTAAGGCGATTTCCCAATAGCGGGCTGGCACTACGAGGACCTGTATCGATTGCCTAGCTATCCGGGGTGTCCCTACTTGGCCGCCGCCCTTTGGTCCAGGGCCTTGTTGGTCTTGGCCACCACCCGCATTGCCATCCCTGTGGCATTTTGCTTAACCTGTTCGAAATTGGTCGGCTGACCCACAACGATGGCACCTGCCATACCAAGGGAGTAATGGGGAGTACATTTGTAGATATAGACCCCCTCTACCTCAAATTTTTGACTGTAATTATCCCCCAAGGCCGAATCCCAGGGCTCCCCACCCTCAGGAATGAGGCCATCAAGGCTTGCTGTGTTGTGACCACTCATGTTCGTCCATTTGACGGTATCGCCCGGTTGAATAAATACCACGATCGGTTCATAGGCAGTTGCCTGCGCAGTCACGGTCACCTCTTCAGCAAACGCGTTACCCAAGCCAAGCATCCAAAGCGATGCGGTTGCGATAAGGGCGCTTTTAATGTGCATTTCTTTAAACTCCACTGTTGAAATGTTAAGGTCTGCCGGGCGTTTGTTTAGACCGTGTGTTCACAGCTAGCCGCGCAACCTCCAAGCAAAAGTGCGACGGATCCTGTCAAGAACGCTACCCAAAGGCAAGAACCCTTGCAAAGGGGCTATCGGACTGCTCGTGAAGCGGTGGATCCCCTATCAGCGATCGATCGCCTTCTGACGCCGGTTTGTTCACCCGATCAGCCATCGCGATACGGGGCCGCCCAAGGCCATCCCCGGCTCAAGCGGTGGCCTAGCCTGTCTGACCCAAGCGGCGTAAAGAAGTTCTCAATCAAACTATTGCGCTGCATCATTCAGCATGTCGCACCACATCCCCTAAGACATTGTACCCCGTTGCCACGAACAACCGCTTCTGGCCTTGGCTCGTCCCTAGCCCGGATAAAAAAAACCCCGGCACCGCAAGGTGCCGGGGATACTGTGTCGCGTGGTTATTTTCGAGTCCTTTGTGCTTACGGCAGGGTGTAGGTAGTCAGCACGCCACCCAGACGGGTGTAGTGTTTCAGACCCTTGTAGGCACCCACGGCACCTAGTCCGTCCGTGTCCTTCTCAAGACCGGCCGCAAAGCCAATACCAGCCCAGCCACCAAGGCCTGACAGCACACCCACATACTGCTTGCCCTTGTGACCCCAGGCATTGGTATTGCCAATGATCCCGGACGGGGTCTTGAACTTCCACAACAGCTTGCCGGTGTTGGCGTCTATGCACTTGAGGTAGCCATCGAGCGTGCCATAGAACACCACGTCACCCGCAGTTGCCAGCACACCACTCCAAACGGAGAACTGCTCGGGAATGGACCAGACAATCTTGCCCTTGTCAGCATCCCAGGCAATCATGTTACCCAGATTGTTGGTGCCATCACCCATTACCTTGCCGGCCGGGTACATGTTGAGGATCGCGTTCACAAACGGCTGGCCGGCCACATACTGATTGCCACCTGCCGAGTAACTCACAGGCTCATAGTCCATGCACACGTGATTCGTCGGTACATAGAACAGGCCTGTGCGCGGCGAGTAGGCCGCCGGTTGCTGATCCTTGGTCCCGAGTGCTGCCGGGCAGATGTTGGTGGTGTTGACGTCTTCACCTTGATGGTCCGTGCTGTAACGCGCCACCACCTGCGGACGTCCAGTCTTCATGTCCACATGGGTCGCCCAGTTCACGGCCGGATCATACTTCTCGGCGACCAGCAGTTCACCGGTGATACGGTCTAAGGTGTAGCCGAAACCGTTACGGTCAAAGTGTAC
>JAKEHO010000013.1 GCA_022614965.1 Gammaproteobacteria bacterium | reverse complement strand
TTTTGGCGCCGATCGTGCCCTTGCCAAGGGCACTGTTGAGGCTCAAATAGCCCTCCAGCGCTGCCGGGCTATTGCCGACAAGTTTCATTAAATTGGGCACAACGCCCAATTGCTTGTGAACAGCCGCCAGTAACGGAAGGGAGGCGGCAGAGGTCTGATCTGCGGTGGGGATAGCGATTCGGTTCATGGCATTTCTCCATTTCAAAGTGGTTGATTTGATTCGCACCACACGATGCGTTGCGAACGATTTCACTATCCCTGATTCCGCTTGAATTAAGAATAACCGCCAGGCACAATTCATTATTCCGTTTATTGGAATTAAGAATGGACAGACTGCACCTGATGACTGTGTTTGTGGCGGTGGCAGAAGCGGAAAGCTTCGCGGGTGGTGCGCGGCGGCTGGGCATGTCGCCGCCGGCCGTGACACGAGCCATTGCTGCACTTGAAGGTCGACTTGGCGCAAAACTGCTCAATAGGACCACGCGATTCGTGCGGACCACCGAGGCGGGGCAACGCTATCTGGATGACGCACGCCGCATCATTGCGGAAGTAGACGAAGCCGGTGAAGCTGCCGCTGGGATCAATGCGGAGCCACGAGGTCATTTGGCGATCACGGCGCCTGCGCTGTTTGGCAAGTTGTTTGTCCTACCCGTCATCGTGGAGTTTTTGCGGCGCTATCCTGGGGTGGAGGTATTTGCGCTATTCCTCGACCGGGTGGTAAATCTGCTGGAGGAAGGGCTTGACGTCGGTGTGCGCATCGGCGAATTGCCCGATTCCAGCATGAAAGCGCTCCGTGTGGGCTCTGTCCGCCGAGTGATGTGTGCATCCCCTGGCTATCTCGAAAAGCACGGTACACCGCATAGTCCGGCGGCATTATCAGAACACACCATCATCGCGGCTACTGGGATAAACCCCACCAGTGATTGGAGGTTTGGCCAAGGTTTCGAATTGTCCGCCGTTCGCGTTAAACCCAGACTCAGCGTAAGCAGCAATGACGCGGCAATTGAGGCCGTCCTACTAGGATTTGGAATCACGCGCCTGCTGTCCTATCAGGTTGCCCCGCAGCTTGCTTCGGGGCGACTGAAGATCATCTTGAGCGAATATGAACCCGCACCCATGCCCATCCACCTGCTGCATCGCGAAGGGCGCTATGCTTCGGCAAAGGTACGATCCTTTGTTGATCTGATTGCTGTCAGATTAAGGGAAGATGACGCGCTGACCTGAAGGCTTGGAAACCTCAGAAACGGCTGACGATTGCCGCCACCCTGTTCCCGAAGCGCCTCTAGACCGAATAGTCATTAGTTATCGGCGAATGTCGATTTAGAGATGCTCCGAACGACTAATGGATGACGCTATCTTATAGTGCCGACCCTATCGGTATAACGTGAAAGGAGATGGTTTTTATGAGTACGAATTACATCGATGGATTCGTGGCCGCTGTGCCTACGGCTAACCGAGACGTTTACAAGAAGCATGCTGAAGACGCCGCCGTTGTTTTCAAGGAGTACGGCGCGCTGAAGCTGGTTGAGTGCTGGGGAGACGATGTCCCCGAGGGCAAGTTGACGTCTTTCCCGATGGCGGTCAAGCGCTAGGAAGATGAGACCGTCGTCTTTTCCTGGATTGTCTGGCCTTCTCGTCAGGTGAGAGACGCGGGGTGCCGCGACCAAGCCCGACGCATTCCGCGTCGAGCACGCGGCCAGCATTAAGGCACCGCCTGAGAAGATTTTTCCGTTGATCAATGATCTGCACAGCATGCAGACCTGGTCGGCCTGGGAAAAAGTAGACCCGAGGATGAAAAGAACCTATAGCGGCGCGGCTACCGGCAAGGGCGCTGTGTATGAGTGGGCCGGTAACAAGGAGATTGGTGAGGGGCGTATGGAGATCGTCGGCTCAGCGCCACCATCCACGATCACGATCAAGATGGATTTCGTCAAACCATTTGCAGCCCAGAACACCGTGGAGTTCACGTTGCAAGCCGATGGCGACTCGACACGCGTCACGCAGGCGATTTTCGGCCCGAGCCCTTATATCTCAAAGTTGATGGGACTCGTGTTCAACATGGACAAGATGATCGGCGGGAAATTCGAGGAGGGTCTGGCCGAGCTGAAGAGCCTGGCTGAACGATCATAAGGAGGATTCAAATGCGCTCTACGTCTATGGGCTTGTGATACCCGTTGCGAAAAACTGGGGTCTTCTTTCGCAATGCCAAGAAGGCAAATCATTCGATCACGGGTCAACCATGACTCGAGAACGTTTACACACCACATCCTATAAGGAGGAAACTATGCGTCACCTACCACTTACCCTCACCGGTCTCTGTCTTGTGCTGGTTGCATCCGTTGCCGTCGCAAAGGACAAGAAGGCGGAGAAACCGATGGACCCGCAGGCGATGATGGAGATCTATGCGCAGCTGGCCAAGCCTGGCGAGCCGCACAAGCAATTCGCCAGCCTCGCGGGAAGTTGGACAACCAAAACCAAGGAATGGATGGAACCCAACAAGCCGCCCATGGAATCGACCGGCTCCGTGGAAATGAAGACGTTGCTGGGCGGGCGCTTTCTCCAACAGGATTTCACCGGCGAGATGATGGGACAGCCTTACTCCGGTATTGGGACTACCGCTTACGACAACCTCCGCAAGCGCTATGTTTCGACGTGGATCGATACCATGGGGACCGGGATCTTCATGATGGAAGGCACGGCGAGCGCGGATGGCAAGACCATCACACTGAAGGGGCAGCATGCTCAACCGGGCGGAGGACACATGACGCATCG
>JAKEHO010000073.1 GCA_022614965.1 Gammaproteobacteria bacterium | reverse complement strand
TTGTTTAATTGAGGTATTATCACTATTACGTCCACGCACACCTTTAGGCGCATTGAGATCGTAGTGGCGCTTAGGTTTACGTCCAGCAACAGTCTCCACGATGTTCACCAGTTGATTAATTGTCACCATTTCAGCACTGCCTAAATTAATCGGGTCAATAATGTTGGAATACAAAATATCCTGAGTGCCTTTCAGGCAATCATCGATGTACATAAAACTACGAGTTTGTTCTCCATCACCCCAGATTTCAATGTTGTGATCGCCAGTCAATTTATATAGCATGAATCACTTTGCGGCAAATAGCCGCAGGTGCTTTCTCACGTCCGCCTTCAAAGGTGCCATAGGGGCCATACACATTATGGTAGCGGGCGACGCGTGTATGGACTCCAAAATCCTCACGGAAGTGGCGGCACATGCGCTCACTAAAGAGTTTTTCCCAGCCATAGCCATCTTCCGGCATCGCAGGATAGGCGTCTTTTTCTTTCAAAGCAGTGATATCCGGGCGTGTCTGTTTATCCGCGGCATACACACAAGCAGAAGAAGCATAGAAAAATTTTTCCACTCCAAACCTTAATGAACTCTGTAATAAATGCGTATTGATGAGCACACTTAGCATGCAAAGCGCTTTATTATTCTCGATAAATCCCATGCCACCCATATCGGCAGCAAGATTATAAACAACCTGACAGCCATTAAGCGCGGTGTCACAAGCGTCTCTTAGCTTTAAATCAAGCACCCGGTTATCCACATCATGAAATAGCTGATACCAATCGTTCATCGGTTTGATATCCACCGCACGGATATATTTATAGCCCTGACGACGCAAATCAGCGACCAAATGCCCCCCAATGAATCCACCTGCTCCACATACAATAATTTTCTTTTCTTGTTCCATAAATTACTCCCTTACAGTTAAGTTAATAATTGTTTCAAACCGATCGGTTATTTGTCCGATATCAAAATTCTTTTCCGCATAAGCACGTCCGTTTCCCGCCAATTCAGCGCGCAAGCCTGGATTTTCAATCAATTGCCTAGCAGCAGAACAAAAACCTTCTATATCCATAGGTTCAACGGATAACCCCGTCCGATATTGATGCACAATACGCGAGGCAAGATTTTCTCCCGGTACTGCCATGAGAATCGGCCGCCTTGCACACAGATATGTCAATACCTTGGAAGGCACAGAGAAAAGGCCAGCATCCGGTTCCAACACGGCCATCAGTACATCCGCGCTTCCCAAGACTTCCGGCAGTCTGGCAAATGGTTGAAAATCAAGCAGCAGCAAATTTCCCAGATTTTCCTCACGTTTATGATTCTCCAGCCAGTCCCGCCCCGGCCCCTCGGACACAACGACAACGCGAATGTCATCGTTGTCTTTATAGACTCTAGCGACTTTTAGAAGCAATTCAGGATTATGTTTCATCGCCAAGGTACCCGAATAAAGCAAAACGGTTTTATCAACTAAACGATGCTCACTCGCCCAGGCATTATTTTTATCCACCATGGGAACTTCATTAAGTGGAGCCCAGTTAGGAATGACGCTGACAGGTGTGGAATGCACGCCAAAATGCTTGAGAATAGGAATAAAATCGTCGGTGATGCAAATGATATGCTGGTTGCTGTTAAATATTTTCTGATCCATGCGTTTATAGTAATGACCCACGAATGCTCCAACAGCCGGAAGCTTTTTTCGGACCAGTTTATCGACAGCTATACTATAAAAGTCTTGAATCCAGGAAATAAACGGAACGTTTATCTGTTGACAGGCCTTTTGGAAAATCAATTGTGGTTCGGTCGGTGTATTGCCGGAAATAACAACGTCTGGACGTTTTTCATTGAGAAGCGCCGCGAGTTTTTTACCATACTTAATTTCCATGTCACGCCGACGCAGGAGATTGTATTTATGTTTACGGTATTCAGCATCGATTGGTATTTTAATAAAACTTAGATTGGCAGGATCATCTTCTTGCAGAGAAAGATTGCCTCGCGGTGTTAATAGATCACCACCAGCATAGGCATGAATCACCTGGTGATCGCGATAGGCTAGCGAACGGCTGAGTTGTACTTGAAAAGGGTGTCCAACATAATCATGAATTAGTATTTTCAATTTGTTTCAGTAATCTTATGTTTTAACCATGCTAATTAATACATACTGGTTCTAGGTCCGGATTCGCGGCCTTGATGGTCGAGTTGAATTTCGCCATGCCATGCAAATGCTTCATGCCCTTGATCGATGACTGCAGACGCCGTGACAACTTTGAGGTGCGGAGCCTTTCGGATAGAGCGTAAAAATGAGGCCGCTTGACGTAGGAGAGGGCAGGAATTGCTCGCCCGAACGAAGAATGCGGCCTGCGAGCGTTACGTCACAGCCCAGTTGGTTCAGGGCCGAATAGAGGTGATCGTCGTAACCCAGCGTGAATAATGACGGATCAACTACAACAACCCTCAAAGACGCGCTCATCGTGGTTTGGACACTGGCGACGCTAGAACGCCACATCCTTGCGAAAAATCTGCAGAATCGTGCCCGCAATAATTTCCAGATCCCAAAACAAGGACCAGTTGTCTATGTAATAGATATCGTGATCCACGCGCTTTCTTATTTTTTCCAGGGTATCTGTTTCTCCCCGCCATCCGTTGACCTGGGCCCAGCCGGTGATTCCGGGCTTCACACGATGCCGCAACGCGTAATTCGCCACGGCGTCAAGATAAAGTTTGTCGGCGGCTTTGGCTAAAATCGGATGGGGCCGCGGCCCGACGATCGACATCTCTCCTTTGAGGATATTGATGAACTGCGGCAATTCATCGAGGCTATAACGCCGAAGAAACGCGCCTACTCGCGTGATTCGAGAGTCATTCCGACACGTCAATTGCTCACCAAACGGATCGCTCTGGTCCGCGCACATCGTGCGAAACTTGAAGACCTCAATGAGTTCGTTGCGCCATCCGTACCTTTTCTGGCGAAAGAGAACCGGCCCCCGTGTATCCATCTTGATGGCGATTGCGATCAACAAAAGGATGGGAGAGATGCTTGCGAGAATAAGCGTGCTTAGAACTTTGTCTTCGATTGTTTTTAGGGTGTAACACCAATCGACAAGCGGTGTATCAAGAATATCCAACACTGTGAGCTGGCCTATGCGTCGGCTTCGTTTGTAGTTGATGATCGGTTCGTCGTCGAAGCTCACACTTACGCTGACCGGAAATGGGTAGAACAAACTCACGATATCGGAAACGCGAGCATGCAAGGATCGCGGTAAAGCAATGATGACGTGATCGACCGGGATGGTGTTTACGGCTGTCAACAGATCATCGGACGCAGGATCGAATATGCCGATGACGTGGAAATCGCGGCCGCCCTTCCCCAGCAAAGCGGCAACCACCCTACTGGCCTGATCGGCTGCACCAACGATTGCTACATTCTTCCGTAGCTTTCCTTGTGCTACCCACCGCGCTTTCACCTGACTGAGAACAAGGCGACCCAGTGTAATGGCTACGGTGCCACCCACCCACCAGCCGACGACCCAGCCGCGCGAGTATTCACCTGAGCTTTTGAACAAGAACAGCGCGAAAACCAGAAACAGTATCGAGACAGAGAATCCGGCACACAGGTACTGTAGCTGCGTCTTCAGGCTAAAATCTCTTTCCGGATTGTAAAGCCCAAGCCAGCTAGAAACACTGACGGAGAGAACCGTTGTAAACGTCGCTACGAATGCGTAATCCGAAAGATCGATTTCTTCATATCGATGAAGCAATACGAGACCGGAAATTACGCTGGCCAACGCGATCATGACTATATCGCAGATAACTGCAGCCAGCGCCAGGTGGTATCGCTTTACTGGCCGGTTACCGCGATACGCCCGTTTCGGGCGCCCGTCATCTTGTTCCGTGATGACGTGAGCCGCCTCTACTCTTTTAATTCCACTCATCGGACGGCGGCGCTTCCATGCAAGCTTCGTTCATCTCGGTCGAAACGTCAGGGCTTTTGCAAAGCCGCTCCCAGGCGGTACGGATGATCTCATCAAGATCCTGTACCGTGGTTGCCATTGAAGCACCGAACGCGCGCGCGGGGTTCCCAAGCAAGAACGGCGGATCGCCGGGTCGACGAGGGGTTTCGCGAACCTTGATTTTTCGCCCTGTAACCGTTTCCACTGAATCAACCACCCTCGAGGTAGGTAAGGGCGGCAATGTGCGCATCGGCCAGATCCATGACGTCGCGAATAGCCGTCCCATCACGCGTTGAATAATCGGTACCATAGATTTCCAGTTCGTCTCCAAAACCGGCGGGAACCTGTAACGCGAGCGGGACTATATGCGTTTCCGGGTTATGCTGCTCTCCCAACTCTCTGTCCAGCTCGGCCCCTGCGGCGTTGCAATAGCGCAGGGACACCGAACGGATCCCATAAGCCTGATCGCAGTCTTGGAGCAGGCGCTCCACCATAAACTTGCTTTGGCCAGAGGGGTTAATGGGCGCTGGCGCATGATCTTCCGCAATCATCTGCCGATTCGATAGCCCGTCTACGGCGTACTCGCTGGAGAAGACGATTCGGTTTCGCATGACTTCAATAAGATTGACCGTGCCAAAAAGTTGTGGCGATAGTAGTTTATGGGTTCTCCCATCGACTCACCCACATACGCAAGAGCGGCAAAGTGCAGCACAGCTCCGGGGCGATGGCGTTCAAACGCGCGATTGAGCGTGTCTTTTCCTAGGATATCGCCCGTGAAGGTTACGTCATCTCCGGGACGTGCTGCATACCGTCATCGAGTGTGTTGTGTTCAATACGCGTCGCGCATCCTTGCTTCCCATATCCTTCTTCTGCTATCCCCGCGCACGGGACCGCGGTGGAAGGGAAGCCTCTTGTTGGCGCAAACGAGGCTCCACTAGATGATAAGGCTGTCCGGTTCCCAACAGATCGGCAAAACACCCGATTGTCTGTCTCAGGCCATCACGCAAGCTTGTGTGTGGCTCCCATTTGACCTTGCTCCGGGCGAGAGAGATATCCGGTTTTCTCTGCTTTGGGTCATCTTCTGGGAGTGGAAGGTACTCTACCGGGGAGCGTGAATTGGTAAGCTCGACGATCGTCTCGGCCAGCTTTCTTATGCTTATCTCGTTTGGATTGCCCATATTGACCGGGCCCGTGAACGCGTCCTCGGTGTCCATGACCGCCATCATCAGCTCTATCAAGTCATCGACATAACAGAAAGAGCGGGTTTGACTGCCGTCACCATAAATCGTGATCGGTTCATTGTTCAATGCTTGGATTATGAAGTTAGAAACGACTCTTCCGTCATTCGGGTGCATGCGCGGCCCGTATGTGTTGAATATCCTCCCGACTTTTACTCGCAGCCCGTGCTGTCTGTAGTAGTCAAAAAACAATGTTTCCGCGCAGCGTTTGCCCTCGTCATAACAGGCCCTATATCCCGTCGGATTCACGTTGCCCCAGTAATCCTCCTTTTGCGGATGCACCTGTGGGTCACCGTAGACTTCGCTGGTTGACGCCTGAAAAATCTTCGCCTTAACGCGCTTGGCCAAACCGAGCATGTTGATCGCGCCGTGCACGCTTGTCTTTGTCGTTTGAACGGGATCGAACTGGTAATGCACTGGAGAGGCGGGACATGCGAGATTGTATATTTCATCGACTTCCACATAGAGTGGAAACGTGATGTCGTGCCTTAACAGCTCAAAGTACGGATTTCGGAGCAAGCGCTTTATATTGTCCTTTGTGCCCGTGAAAAAATTATCGACGCAGAGTACTTCGCATCCCCTCTCGATAAGCCGCTCGCAAAGATGAGAGCCAAGAAAACCCGCACCACCGGTGACCAGCACTCTTTTAAACTCCTGCATTGCGTCCCTCCTCGGTATTCATGTTTAGTGCTGCAGCAATCATGCGCTTCACGCCCCTGGCCTTTCTGCGCATCACTGACAAATCGCTCTCGATGTTGTCAGCTCTCGTCCGGCCGCGCAAGTCGTAACCCACGTCTCCTCGAAAAATTCGAGTTTCCTTTTTGGGAGCATTCGGAGCATAGCTGGAACCATAGACGTAGCGATAGCTGCGCGGGTGTAGGTCGTTGACCAGGCAGCCCGCGATCTCCACTCCACAGAACCGCAGGTGTTTCAAAGTGTGGTGAATCTCTTGTATTGTTGCCACGCCAGCCTTGAGCACCAGGACTGCCACGCCGGCAAACCGACCGATGATGGCGGCATCTGCGACATGGAGCACAGGCGAAGAGTCTAGGATGATATAGTCGTAGCGCTGGCGCAGCGTGTCCAAGGTCATCCCAAACTGGGGATCGGAAAGGATGTCGGAGGGGTTATTAGCGGCGGATCCACTCGATATGAAATCTAGCCTGTCAATCGTTGTCTTTCGGATCACTTGTTCTAGACTCGAGCTACTCGTTACCAGCTCTGATACACCGGGTTCGCGCTCGAAACCCAAAACCTCATGCAATTTACCCCGTCGCAGATCCGCGTCTATCAGTAATACCTGTTTGCCAACCCCCGCCAACACGGTGGCTAAATTCACGCTGACAAATGACTTACCCATTCCCGGACGCGGGCTGCAAATCATCAGGATGTTGTTCCTCGCGCCAGCGACCTGGAAAAGCATGGTACGCAGGCCCCGTAGGCTCTCAATCGAGCTATCTTGCGGATCCAAAGTCGCCAATACTTTACTTTGGGAGCTTCTGAGGCGCCCCAATTTCACCTGCCGCTCACTGTGTGGGATACTGGCGTAAACAGGCACTCCGAAATATTTTTCCACCGCATCCGGATCATCAACGGCGGTTCGAAAGCTCTTACGCGTAAAGATCGTCGCCAGGCTGACAAACAGCCCCAAGAGCACGGCGACTGGTAGCACAATGCCAGGCTTGGGCCACGCGGGTTTGTCAGGAACCATGGCGTCATCGATGATGCGTACGCTGCCCACTGATCCCGCTTTGGCGACGCGTTGCTCTTGAGCGCTGTTCAGAAGCGTCAGATAAATCTCCTTATTGACTGTCACGTCACGAGCCAACCGCAGCAGGCTCTGTTCGTCGCGCGGCAGCGACTGCATGTCTTTATTTAGTGTCGCGATGGCCGATTCAACCGTCGCCATTTGCGAGTCCAACGCGGCGATGACGTCGTGTTTGGGTTTGTATTTTTTCCTCAAAGCGGCATGCTCTTGTCGCAGTTCCGCGAGCTTCGCCTCGTGTGCGACAAGCTGTTGCAGCTTCGCCTTTGCCTCCGCGGAAAAATCCACCGAACTCTGTTCTTGCCGGAAGCGGTTCAATACCTCCTCTGAATCCTCAAGCCGCGCCTTAACCACCGGCAATTGCGTTTCTATAAAATTCAGCTTTTGCTCCGCTTCACGGGATTCCCATCGCAGATTCAGGCGTTGATAAGTCAATATAATCTCTTTGACGATACGCTCGAGTCGCTTAGGGTCTTCCCCCTTAACACTTACTTCTAGGACCAACGATTCTTTGTCTTCAGTGTTTACCTCCAGCGCGTCACGCAACCTGCGGATCGCGCTCGCACGGGATTGTCGGGTCACTTTGAAACGGGTACCCGGACGTGCCCGCAGCCCGGCTACCAAAAGCGAAGCCGTTGCACCGTCAGCAAGCTTCATCTTTGCAAGCACCCCAACTCGACCGTTCGAGATCAATCGACGCTCCCCTTTGTGTAGACTGAAGGATCCTCGTTCCCCGGCCGTCAACGTGAATTCTTCTTTAAACCAGCTCTCAGGCACGTTAAATCGAGCGACTTCGAGCTGCTCGCCACCCCATGCGTAGCCCCTGCCACGTGGGAAGGGGGGATCAACTAAATCGTCCCCTTTACTCAACAGACGCACAACGCCTTTACCGATCACCGGGAAGTACACCGGCGTAACCTCAATAGTCAGGTCTAGGGCGTCAACGACTGTTCCGAGTATCGCCCGGGAGCGTAAGACCTGGGTTTCGTCCTGCGCCACAGCCATTGCGAGTTGATAAGAGGGCAACGGCTCCTTCTCTAACATCGCCTCTAGGAAGCTTTGCTCGTTTTCGACCCGGAGCAGCGCGTCGGCCACATAGGTCCGGGGAGCGAATATCAAATAGGTAACTGCGAGGGAAATAAATAAGGTAACAATCGCAACGATCCAGCTGCGGCCATCGGTGATGGCACGAAGCATCTCCCGAGCATCAACGCTCTCCCGGAATTCGTGTGGCGAGTAGTTTAGGTACGCTTCCTGGGCCTCTGGCATAGGCCGTCGCCTCAAAAACCTGCCGCAGTGCCGGCAGTACCCGTAACAAAGGATGTGGTCGGCAAGATTTGGCTCAGCACACGGTTCCATCGCGTTACCCCTGCTGTCGCGACATACACTACATCATGTGCTTGTAACGGAAACTGTTTGGCAAGAGTCATCGCGACTGGTGACTCGCCTTTCAACCAGAAAATCTTCGGTTCTAACGCGTTCCCGCGTATCACATAGATACGGTCGGGGTTCGATGTCGACGGATTTACACCGCTTGCCCTGGCAATGACTTCCGCAAGCGTCACCTCTCCCTTATCGATAAACTGGGCTGTGGGGTTCAGTACTTCTCCGAGTATATAGATGGGCTGGCTTCGATATTGAGCCACACTCACATCGAGCTGCGGGTTTTCAATGTATGGATCTAACGCCTCTGTTAGCAATTGGCGCACTTCACTCGCTGTTTTGCCCGCAACGGGGATTACGCCCGCATAAGGAAAGAAGATCGTGCCATCGGCGTCCACCACAAAACCGCGTTGTTCTGATGAATCTGTTCTGCTGGCCGGCGTGGTGAGCTCTGGATGGTTCCACACGACAATCGCTAGCACATCGGCCGGCCCGATGCGGTAGGCTTGCCGATCACCACTATTGGCTTCACTTGCACCCGAGGCCAGCGCGCTTACCTGAGCATCATCTACCAGCTCTGGTGTGATCAGTGTCACCTCAAAACGAAGTTTTCGTTTTGTTGATGGGTGCTCTACAGTGACGATCTCACCGGACTGCATCTTGTGCCCTGGAGCGATGGCGCAGCCACCAGTCAACGTGAACGCAAGCCAATGAACCATCGCTAGCGCGAGCCCGTGGCGCCGGCTTTTGAATTTATTGGCTACGACACACCGCGCCATGCTCCACTGCGCGTGAGATGTGGCAACGTTTGGAACAAGGGTCACTGGCCAATCCTCTAGCCCAACCTTCAAGACAGCCGCAAAGAACCCTCAGAGCACAACCGCTCTCCCTGAGGATATTTATCGACTGGTGCTTAGGTGTTTGCACCGCATCATTTTTTTGACCTTAACACGCTTTTGATCGCGTTTCAACCCTAACGCGATCGCCACACACGGTAAATTTGTTCTGCGTCCGCCCAGTCAAGCGAAGATAGCCGCGCACGTGTTTTTTGTCATCCGCAGGTAGTCGAAGACCAAGCGCACGTTGCGGGTGAGTTCCCGCATCTTCTGCGCCACGCTGTAGACGCCTTTGGCCTTGATGACGCCGATGGCGAAGCGTCGGAGGCGGGTAATGTTCTCCGGGCCGTGGCCGGTGCGTATGCGGCAACGGTCCCTTCGACAAGCTCAGGACAGGCTTCATCATAGTTCCAGTCGAGGATGTAGTGGCAGCTGTCCTCGATGCTCCAATGGCCCCGATTCACCTTAAGGAGGCGTTGGGGGTTGGCCTCATCGGGCGGCCGGCTGGTGAGGCCATAGGCAGTATCGCAGGAGTGTCTCCCGGTCTTTTTGTCGATCGTCTCCCGTCCGAATCACGAACGCTTGACCGACATGGGGAAAGTCGAGATAGGCGTTGAGCGCGGTGGTGGTCCAAATCGTTCGGGTCTCGATGCGTCCGTGTGCGTAATCGAC
>JAKEHO010000072.1 GCA_022614965.1 Gammaproteobacteria bacterium | reverse complement strand
TGGGTGTGGGTAAGTCAAGAGAGATACTGCGTGGGGCTGAAATCTTCGTCCGCTGCCTCAAGGATGAAGGGGTCAAGCACATCTTTGGTTATCCGGGCGGCGCGGTTCTGCATATCTATGACGAGCTGTTCAAGCAGGATGATGTAAAACACATCCTGGTCCGCCATGAACAAGGCGCAACGCATGCGGCCGACGGTTATGCGCGCGCCACTGGCAAGCCCGGTGTCGTACTTGTCACCTCCGGGCCGGGTGCGACAAATTGCGTGACCGGCATTGCCACAGCCTACATGGACTCGATTCCGATCGTGGTGTTTACGGGACAGGTGCCGACGCATCTTATTGGCAATGATGCATTTCAGGAGGTCGATGCCATCGGGATCACACGCCCTTGTGTCAAGCACAATTTCCTGGTCAAGGACGTCCGGGATCTCGCCCTTACCATCAAGAAGGCATTCTACGTCGCCTCCAGTGGCCGGCCCGGACCAGTTGTGGTGGATGTCCCGAAGGACGTGACCGCTGATAGCTGCGAATACGACTATCCGGATCATGTAGAGCTGCGCTCCTATAAACCCGTGACCAAGGGCCATCCGGGACAGATCAAGCGAGCTGTGTCGCTGATCCTCTCCGCCAAGCGCCCGATGATCTATACCGGCGGGGGTGTCATTCTTGACAATGCCAGTGAAAGCCTCGTCGAGTTTACGCGCCTTCTACGGTACCCCATCACCAACACCCTCATGGGGCTTGGCGGTTACCCAGGGACCGACAATCAGTTTGTTGGCATGCTGGGGATGCATGGGACCTACGAAGCCAACATGGCCATGCATCAATGTGATGTCCTCATTGCCATTGGTGCCCGCTTCGATGATCGGGTCACCGGGGATCTGGAGAAGTTCTGTCCCGAGGCGAAGATCGTTCACATCGATATCGATCCCTCATCCATCTCTAAGAACGTCCCGGTTGACATACCGATTGTAGGAAGCGTGGGTAATGTATTGCGGGATATGATCCAGTTGATCAAGGAGGGTGATACCAAGCCTGATCAAAAGGCGCTGGATGCCTGGTGGCAGCAGATCACGGAGTGGCAGAGCATGGATTGCCTGAAATACAACCGGAAGAGCAAGGTCATTAAGCCCCAATATGTTTTAGAGAAGCTCTACGAGCTTACCAAAGGCGAAGCTTATGTCACCTCTGATGTGGGGCAACACCAAATGTGGGCCGCACAGTTCTATAAGTTTACCAAGCCTCGCCGCTGGATCAATTCGGGCGGCCTCGGCACCATGGGTTTCGGTCTCCCGGCTGCCATGGGCGTGCAGATGGCCTTCCCAAATGAAGTGGTCTGTTGCGTGACAGGTGAGGCGAGTCTAGTCATGTGCATTCAAGAACTGTCAACCTGCAAGCAATACGACCTGCCGGTTAAGATCATCAACCTGAACAACCGTTATATGGGGATGGTACGCCAGTGGCAGGAATTCTTTTACGCCGGGCGTTACTCGCACTCCTACATGGATGCACTACCTGATTTCGTGAAATTGGCGGAGAGCTTCGGCCATGTCGGCATGCAGATTGATGAAACCGGTGACGTGGAGTCGGCACTAAAGGAAGCCCTGGGCATGAAGGGTCGTCTCGTGCTAATGGACTTCATCACTGATCAAACTGAAAATGTCTATCCCATGATTGCATCCGGTAAGGGCCAGCATGAGATGCACCTTTCGCCAGAAAGAGAACTGGCCTGACAATGCGGCATATCCTGTCACTGCTGCTGGAAAACGAAGCCGGCACGCTCTCGCGAGTGGCTGGGCTTTTTTCCGCACGTGGCTACAATATCGAATCCCTGACGGTTGCGCCGACCGAAGATCCGACTGTATCACGTATGACGCTGGTTACTAACGGGTCAAACGAGATAATCGAGCAGATAACCAAGCAGCTGAACAAGATGGTCGACGTCATTAAGGTCGTTGACCTTGAGAATAATAAGCATATCGAGCGGGAATTGGTGTTGGTCAAGGTCCTGGCAAAGGGCACTGGGCGGGAGGAACTTAAAAGGCTTGTTGATATATTTCGGGGCCGAATCATTGATGTCACAGAGAGCACATACACCATTGAATTGACCGGTAGCGGTGACAAGATCGATGCTTTTATCGAAGCGCTCGATAAAAAGTTGATTATTGAAGTCGTTCGCTCCGGTGTCTCGGGTATTGCCCGTGGTGAAAAGGGGATGCACGTTTAAGCGATTGGCAGGGCCTAACGGGCACACTCTCATCGCGCGGAACGTGAAGGTAACTCAGCCAGAGGCATCAAATAATGAACATCTTCTATGACAAGGACGCTGATCTTTCCCTCATCAGAGGGAAACGGGTCGCCATTATCGGCTACGGCTCTCAAGGCCATGCCCATGCTAACAACCTGAATGATTCTGGCGTCAAGGTCGTGGTCGGCCTGCGCACGGGCTCCCGATCCGAGGCAAAGGCAAGGGCTGCCGGGATCACCACAAAACCGATTGATAAGGCCGTTGCCAGCGCGGATGTGGTCATGATTCTGGCGCCAGATGAGCACCAAGCCCGCCTTTACCGCGAGGCAATTGAGCCGGCTATTAGGCCAGGGGCAACGTTGGCCTTCGCCCATGGTTTCAACATCCATTATGGACAGATTGAGCCGCGCAAAGATCTTGATGTCATTATGGTCGCTCCAAAGGGACCGGGACACCTGGTCCGATCAACCTATCTCCAAGGGGGTGGAGTGCCCTGTCTAATCGCCGTCCACCAGGATGCCTCCGGGCGGGCCAAGGACCTTGCCTTGTCCTATGCTTCTGCAAACGGCGGCGGACGGGCCGGTATTATCGAAACCACCTTTCGGGAGGAGACGGAAACCGATCTATTCGGCGAACAGGTGGTACTTTGTGGTGGCTTGACCGCGCTGGTTCAGGCGGGGTTTGAGACCCTGGTTGAAGCCGGTTACGCACCCGAGATGGCGTACTTTGAATGCCTCCATGAGCTTAAATTGATTGTGGATCTGATGTACGAGGGGGGCATCGAAAACATGCGCTACTCCATTTCAAACACAGCGGAGTATGGGGATTTCACACGCGGGCCTCGTATCATCAATGAGGAGACTCGTAAGGAGATGAAACGCATCCTCGAAGAAGTCCAAAACGGTACCTTCGCCCGCGAGTTCATCCTGGAAAACCAGGCGGGTGCCGCGACACTGAAGGCCATGCGTCGCCGGGGCCGTGAGCACCCGATAGAACAAGTAGGGGCAGGCTTGAGGGAGATGATGCCATGGATCAAGGCGAGTCGATTGGTCGATCAGGCAAAGAACTGATTTCAGCTGCTGTGTGAGTCAAAAGTGCCAAGAGGCGGTTCGGCCGATCCCGCTCTCCGATCCACAAACCCTGTCCGCCAGCGAGGGCACGCTGCGTTAGGGGGTAAATCGATCCCAATTAACTTAGTACGATGCCTACGAATCGCTATCCTTTACTCGCCCACGAAGGTTTGCCTGTTTGTTGGCTATTCTGATCATCGCCATTGACCTGAATAATGCGGCTCGACCCATTGCCGCGATGCCGGTGTGGGCTTTGGAACGAATATAGGCTAGGGCAACATGGAGAATCGCCGCAGGGGAATATTTTTACTGCCGAATTTGTTTACGACGGCTGCATTGTTCGCCGGTTTCTATGCCATCGTGGCTGGAATGAACAGCCGGTATGAAGGGGCCGCGATTGCCATTTTCATCGCAATGATTTTGGATGGCATGGATGGGCGTATTGCCCGGCTCACCGGCACCCAGAGCGATTTCGGCGGGCACTATGACAGTTTATCGGACATGGTGTGTTTTGGCCTTGCGCCCGCCCTTGTCATGTACCAATGGTCGCTGTTCGGACTCGGTAAGCTTGGCTGGCTCGCGGCCTTCATCTATGCGGCAGCGGCCGCATTGCGTCTAGCCCGCTATAACACTCAGGCAGGAACGGCTGACAAGCGCTATTTTCAGGGATTATCAAGTCCTGCCGCCGCCGCCCTCATTGCAGGGATCATTTGGCTTGGGGAGAGCTACGGACTAATGGATGGGACGACTGTGATTCCCTTAGCATTCTGTATCACTGTTGCGGCAGGCCTTTTAATGGTCAGCAACATTCGATACCACAGCTTCAAGCAGCTCGATCTGAAGGGGCGGGTTCCGTTTGTCGCAGTCTTGATTGTTGTGCTTGCATTTGTCTTTGTATCGATTGAACCTGCCCTTGTGTTATTTACACTGTTTATGCTGTATGCACTTTCCGGGCCGGTGATGACGTTGGCTGGTTTGCGAAAGCACCGCGCGGCGCGGAAATCGATCGAAACCTCAACGGAAACTGACTCCAGGTAACCCTTGGAAATGTCGTTGGATCCCGCTATAGTTTCCATTAACGAGGCGACAAATCGATCCGGTCATCGTTATGAACGGCACCACAGCAAAACATCGCGGATGCTTCCACTGTTCTCTAGTGGTGCCGGAGCTACGCGCCCACGCGCTCCTGCCGGGTGCGCGGCTGCTGCCCTAGTCAGGGCAGAAAAGACAGCATTCCCCAATCCCACTATTAGGACGCTTATAGGCGCAAGAGCGCTTGAGCGGGGTTTTTATTAGTTATTCAGATGCAAGAGCTGAGTTAAGCAGCGGAGTGTAGCCATGAAAGAGAGGCTGATTATTTTCGACACGACGCTCCGAGATGGGGAGCAGAGCCCTGGTGCGTCGATGAACCGGGACGAGAAACTCAGGATTGCCAAGGCACTGGAAAAGATGCGTGTCGACGTGATCGAAGCAGGGTTTCCCATTGCAAGTCCTGGTGACTTTGATGCTGTTCAGAGTGTTGCCGCCGCGGTCAAGGAAAGCACCGTTTGCGGTCTTGCCCGAGCGCTCGATAAGGATATTGATGTTGCCGCCGATGCGCTGAAAAAGGCGAAGTCTGCGCGTATCCATACGTTTATCGCGACTTCCCCCATCCACATGGAGAAAAAGCTGCGGATGACACCGGAGCAGGTGCTCGAGCAAGCTGTCCGGGCAGTGAAGCGGGCGCGCCAGTATTCAGATGACGTGGAATTTTCGCCAGAGGATGCTGGGCGGTCGAATAGCGACTTTCTTTGCCGCGTATTAGAGGCTGTTATTGATGCCGGTGCGAAGACAGTCAATATCCCGGATACGGTGGGTTATAGTTTCCCGCACCACTTCGGCGCGTTGATCAAGGAACTCATTGAACGTGTGCCGAATGCCGATAAGGCAATCTTTTCGGTTCATTGTCATAATGACCTCGGTCTCGCCGTTGGTAATTCGTTATCTGCAGTGCTAAACGGGGCCCGGCAAGTTGAATGTACAATTAATGGATTGGGTGAACGTGCCGGTAATGCGGCCTTGGAAGAGGTGGTGATGGCCGTGCGCACACGACAAGACATCTTCCCGTGCGACGTGGGGCTGGACGCTACACAGATTGTAAAGTGCTCGCGTTTAGTGTCGAACATCACTGGATTTCCTGTACAACCAAACAAGGCGATTGTGGGTGCGAATGCCTTTGCCCATGAGTCTGGAATTCACCAAGATGGTGTGCTGAAGAGCAGGGAAACGTATGAAATTATGCGCGCAGAAGATGTTGGCTGGCGCGCGAATCGGATGGTGCTCGGCAAACATTCTGGTCGAAACGCCTTTCGCACGCGCCTTAAAGAGCTCAACGTAGAGTTCGAACGCGAGGAGGATCTCAATGCAGCGTTCGTTCGGTTCAAGGAGCTCGCTGACAAGAAGCATGAGATTTATGATGAAGATCTCCAGGCGCTTGTTACTGATACGACACATAATGCAGCCAATGACCGCATTAAACTCCTGTCGCTGAAGGTATCTTGTGGTACGGATGTCACTCCGCATGCCGCCGTTTCATTGGCCCTCGATGGTCAAGAGAAACACATAACTGCCAATGGCAGTGGCCCAGTGGATGCCACGTTCAAGGGAATCGAAGGCATCATTAACAGCGGTTGTGTCTTACAGCTTTACTCGGTCAACGCGATCACTACCGGGACAGACTCCCAGGGAGAAGTGACCGTGCGAGTGGACAAGGATGGAAGGATCGTCAACGGACAGGGTGCGGATACCGATATCGTGATCGCATCAGCGAAGGCCTATATCAATGCGCTCAATAAGGTACTTGATCCTGTAGTGCGCGCGCACCCGCAGGTATGACGACTAGGCAGCGACAGCCGCAATTTCTTCGGGCGATGGGGATAGACGTCTGGGTGCGGCGCAAACATCGCGTCCGAGACAAGGCGTCTGAGACCTCAGTTGCATCGCGCGCGAGCGTTGCTCCGGAATTTTCGGCGGCCGCAAGCGCCGCGGTTGCGCAGATGGATTGGGAGACGTTGCGCGCGACGGTGGCGACCTGTGTGCGTTGCTCGCTGCATAAGACCCGTACTCAGACTGTTTTCGGTGTCGGCGCTCTAACGGCGGACTGGCTGCTTGTTGGTGAGGCGCCTGGTGTGGATGAAGACCGAAAGGGAGAACCTTTTGTTGGGCGAGCCGGGCAGTTGCTGAACAATATGCTGTTTGCAATGGGACTTAAGCGAGAGGACGTGTATATCGCTAACATCTTGAAATGTTGGCCTCCTAAGAACCGCGATCCCAGGCCTGAAGAGGTTATCTCTTGTGAGCCGTATCTTAAACGGCAGATTCAACTCATACAGCCCAAGATCATTCTGGCGTTAGGCCGAGTTGCGGCACATAATCTTTTAAAAGTGGATATGCCGGTTGGACGCATGCGCGGTATACGTTATGAGTACTTAGGCTTCGGTATCCCCGTGGTGGTGACCTATCATCCCGCCTATCTGTTACGTTCGCCTAGGGAGAAGCTTAAGGCCTGGCAGGACCTGCAGTTTGCAAAGAGTGTATTGGAGAGCGTGGCATGAGCGCGGTACTTCAATCAGCCCTCACCCAGGTCCGTCCGATGCAAGAGGCGGATCTCGGTGAGGTGGTGGAGATCGAACGGGAGGCCTATTTGTTCCCCTGGTCGCTCGGCATCTTCCATGATTGTTTGGGTGTCGGATATTGTTGCTGGGTTTTGGAACGGGACGGGGCCGTCGATGCTTATGCCGTGATGTCGATGAGTGCTGGTGAGTCTCACATCCTTAATCTGTGCGTCAGACCCGCGGTTCAGCGATTGGGTTTAGGCCGGGCTATGTTAGAACATCTGCTGGACCTTGCCTGTAAGCACAAGGCAGCTTGCATTCTTCTCGAGGTTCGGCCTTCAAATGAGGCCGCTTTGCGACTGTATCGATCGGCAGGATTCAACGAAGTGGGGATACGCCGTCGTTATTATCCGGCGCTAAGAGGGCGCGAGGACGCACTGATCTTAGCGCGCAGCCTAGATTAGCACACGAATCATTCAATCGATTCGCATTGAAGGCGAGGTTGTTATGGCATCATTCGCCCGTTTCGCTCCAGAGAAAGTTGACGCGAACGCGCTGGCTATGCCGAGCATCGAGTCCTGTATCGGCAATACGCCGTTGGTCAGGCTGCAGCGCCTACCGGGTGAGTGCAGTAACCTGATTCTGGCTAAGCTTGAGGGCGATAATCCGGCCGGCTCAGTGAAGGACCGCCCGGCTATCAGTATGATCAACGGTGCCGAGGAGCGGGGTGAGATCAAGCCAGGCGCTACCCTTATCGAGGCGACCAGCGGGAATACCGGAATTGCGCTTGCCATGGTCGCGGCCATCAAGGGCTACCGGTTGGTGCTTATCATGCCCGAGCATATGAGTGCCGAACGGTATGCTGTAATGAAGGCCTTTGGGGCTGAGATCATTTTGACGCCTGCCGAGGGGAGCATGGAGGCCGCAAGGGACCTCGCCAAGGAGATGGAGGCCAGGGGCGAGGGCAGGGTGCTCGATCAGTTTGCCAATCCAGACAATGTGCGCGCCCATTATGAGGGCACGGGTGCGGAAATTTGGCGAGACACGCAAGGTCGCCTTACGCACTTTGTCAGTGCCATGGGGACCACCGGCACGATCATGGGGGTCTCACGCTACCTGAAGGAGCAGGATCCGACCATTCAGATCGTTGGTGTGCAGCCCATGCCGGGTACCTGCATTCCCGGGATCCGGCGCTGGCCCGCCGCGTACTTGCCGAAGATCTTCGAGCCCTGGCGCGTTGACCGGATCATGGATGTCAGTCAGAGGGAAGCGGAAGAGACTACCCGGGCGCTCGCCTCCCGCGAGGGGATCTTTGCCGGCATATCGTCCGGGGGCGCCGTGGCGGCTGCGCTCAGGCTCTCCGGTGAGGTCCAAGATGCCGTCATCGTTACGATCATCTGTGACCGGGGGGATCGCTATCTGTCGACCAGCGTGTTTCCAGACGCTTAAAGCCTTCCCGCCTCTCGCAATCGGCGGGCTGCTCGTTATCTTTTCAATTTCGTCCAGTTTCCCCGCTGCGGGGTTCGAAACCGTTCGTCTCAACCTCGAAGCCGCGGAAGGCGCGTTGTGGCGTGCGCATGGCGTATTCATAGAACTCAATTGGCGAGGCGATGAGCATGCGGAGCTGCGAGTCGAGATCGACCGACTTGAACTCCCCTTGCCGATTGACCCCCTTGCTAAGATCCGCCTTACCTGCCCGCAGGCGGCGATCGAGTCAACGCAGATCGTATGCAATGGAGGATCGCTTGCTCTTAAGAATACCCTGCTCGATCAGCCACAACTCGGCGTTGCGTTTCGCTATGGAGTTACCGAAGGGACGCTCACCTTCGCGCTTCAGGACGGACACGTTGGCGGAGGGACCATGAGGCTTGAGGGACACCTTGCGGGGCAGGAGTGGGATGTTCGCGTTGTGGCGTCAGACTTGAGCGCCGAGCGGCTGAGTGAGATGCTGCGGGCGCATTTACTGTGGCTGCAAGGATACACGGTCCTGCAGGGAAACTTGAGCACAATGGCGCGCGCTTCAGGGGGAGGATCATCGCCAAGCCGCATACAAGCGCAAGGGCGCGTCACGGCATTGACGTTTGACGGTCAAAGTGCGGGCCAAGACGTCGATGGGCAGTTTGAGATGACACTGGAGCGTGGCGAGGCAGGTTGGAGAGGTCAGGGGGAGACCGTTCTCACCCACGGACTGCTGTACATAGAGCCCGGCATTCATGTGGGTGCTGTTTCGCCCGGATTTACATTGGAGGTGCGGGAGGGGCCGCTGCGGATGAACGTCGTTGCCGAGTGGGATGGCAAAGCGCAGACGCTCAACCTGAGTCACGCGTTGTTGGATCACCCCGGTGTGGTGCACGCGGAGGGTACCGCCTTAGTGTTATTGGACCGTGAGGTCCCTGTGCAGATGGTGAGATTAAGGGCAACACAAGCTCGCTTGGGGCCGCTGTATGAGGCCTATCTCCAACCGCTGCTTTTGGGTACAAGTTTCAACGCGCTGGATGTGACCGGCGTGGTAGAAGTTGACGCCGTAGTTGAATCGGGAAACCTATCCGAGATTCACTTAGGTCTTGAGCATGTCGACCTACACGATAAAAAGGGGCGCTTCGGTATTGCCGATGTCAATGGTAGTTTCGCCTATAGCAGCAGATCGGACCCGCGCGAAGGCCGATTGCAATGGACAAGCGCAAATATTTACCGCCTCGAGTTCGGCGCGGGCGAGTTGGTGACCCTGACTCAGAACCGCGCTTTGCAGACTGTAGAAGTGGCGTTTATTCCGTTGCTTGACGGCGGCTTACGGATCGATAAATTGTTCTATCAACATGCCGCTTCCGATGGCGTCGGACTTGAAGTTGGGGGAGTACTCACGCCGATCTCGCTGGAGGCATTTTGTCGTGTGATGGGTTGGCCGATTTTGTCAGGTAAGCTCTCCGGTATCATTCCAGGCATTAACTACCGAGCCAAGACGCTCACGATCAATGGCAAGGTGTTAGCCAGGGTCTTCGACGGAGATGTTGTGGTCAATGATCTGACGATTGCAGATCTTTTCGGGACAGTCCCGATTCTTGACACGGACATCGATTTCAAGAATTTGGATCTAGAACCACTGACCCATGCGTTTTCGTTTGGTAGGACTGAGGGACGACTAAGCGGTGCCGTACATCAGCTTCGCATGGAGGATTGGCAACCCGTCTCTTTCGAAGCGCGGCTCTACACGCCTGAAGGGGATCACTCTCGCCATCGCATCAGTCAAAGGGCCGTCGATAACCTGACCAGCTTAGGCGGGGGTGGCGCGTCGACGGCGGTATCACGCACATTTCTCGGTGTGTTCAAGGAATTTTCCTATGATCGCTTGGGACTCAGTTGCCGCCTTTCGAATGGCGTTTGCGAGATGGGCGGCGTGGCGCCAGCTGACGGCGGATATTACATTGTCAAACGGGGCTTCCTTCCTCCCTGGATCGATGTGAAGGGTTTCAATCGCGAAGTCGATTGGACCGTGTTGGTAGGTCGGCTTAAGGCCATAACACAGGGTGGGCAGCCCTTAATCCAGTGATAGGCATCGGACTAGGCCTCAAGATCGGGAACTGGTGCAATCATCGTGGTACGTAGTCAAGACGCATTCAATGATAACATGACCAATCAGTTTCCTAACGAGGATGATGCGATGACGCAACTGCAAAGACTGATCGTTGGCTTGTTGGGGTTGAGTTTGATGGCTTGCGTAACCGTCAATATCTATTTCCCGGCGGCAGCTGCTGAGCAGGCGGCGGACAAGATCATTAAAGACGTTTATGGGACGGAGCCAGGTGATGTGCCGGAGTCGCCCTCGGTACCGACAATGGACAAGTCGTCCGCTCTCATGGCGCCGTCCGATACCCATGCGTTAAGTGCCCTTGCATCACTTGATTTTCTTCTGCCAGCAGCGCATGCGGCGGAAGCCGATCTCTCGATCTCGACGCCGGGGATCCGTAAGTTGACCGCTGCGATGGAACAGCGTCACAAGGAATTGCAACCCTACTATGACAACGGAGCCATCGGCATGACGCGGGATGCGCTCATTGCGGTACGGGATCCTATGGCGATCCCTGTAAAGGAACGCAATAAGGTCAAGCAACTCGTGGCCGACGAGGACGGCGATCGTAATAACCTCTATGCAGAAATTGCCAAGGCGAACGGGCATCCCGAGTGGGAAAACGATATTCGGGGCACTTTCGCCAAGCGCTGGGTTGCAAACGCTCCATCCGGTTGGTGGTATCAAGATAGCGCGGGAACCTGGAAGCAGAAATGAGGAGCAGTGGGCGGTGTTATGAACGTGCTGGCCTTTGATATCGAAACCGTGCCAGATGTCGCGACCGGGCGCCGGCTATATGGCCTAAATGGACTGAGTGACAGGGATGTGGCGGAGGTGATGTTCAGTCGGCGGCGGCAGGAGACGGGCGGCAACACGGAGTTCCTGCGGCATCACCTTCATCGAATCGTCGCGATAGCCGTCGTGCTACGGACAAGCGAGAAGTTGAGCGTGTGGGCGCTCGGTGAACCTGATTCGCCGGAAGCGGATCTGCTGCGTCGCTTCTTTGAGGGGCTGGATCGATTTAGCCCGACCCTGGTTTCCTGGAATGGCAATTCCTTTGATCTTCCTGTACTGCATTACCGTGGTCTCTTGCATGGGATCAGCGCACCGCGCTACTGGGAGACGGGAGATGATGACCAGAGCTTTCGTTGGAACAACTACCTGAATCGGTACCACCAACGGCATACGGATCTGATGGATGTGCTTGCAGGTTACGACCAACGCGCTTTTGCACCCCTGCATGACGTGGCCACCATGCTGGGGTTCCCTGGCAAACTGGGGATCAGCGGCGCGGATGTATGGGACCGGTATCTTGCAGGGGCAATCAAGGCGGTTCGTAGCTACTGTGAGACCGATGTCCTCAATACCTATTTGATCTATCTGCGTTATCAGCTGATGCGAGGGCATCTCACCGCCCAAGGCTACGGCGATGAATGCAAAAAGGTGCGCGAGGTATTAACGCAGGAGGCGGAACCCCATTGGCAGGAGTTTCTCCGCGCCTGGAACAGCTGAAGATCGCATCGCTGAGCCCTGAGGCGTAACTGTGATCGCATCGATGCGGCGGAGCAGGCTATTATCGATCAGCGCATGGGCCCCCGCCTGTTCAAACCGGTGCGTCTTCGCCGGTTAATCCAGGTGAGCTGCGTTCGCCGAAGAGCTCCTAGAGCGCTCACAAGCCGCATCATGGTGTTGCGAAGCCACATCCTTCTTCCCCTATCGCTTTTGCTTGTAGCGATTGTGGGCGGTTGTGCAGATCCTCGTACCGAGAACATCCGGTTCGGTATGGCGGCGGCGCCCGTCACGCTCGACCCACGTTTCGCAACCGACGCCGCTTCGTACCGCATAAACCGGTTGCTCTACCGGCGCTTGGTGGACTTCAATGCCGCTGAGCAACCGGTGCCGGCACTTGCAACATGGCAACGATTGAGCCCCGCACATTACCGCTTCACTCTGGGGGGTGATGCAAGAGTGTTCCATGATGGCAGGCGTCTAACGTCCATCGACGTGAAGGGCACGTACGATTCGGTACTGGAACCCGCAACGGGATCTCCCCACCGTGGTTCCCTCACGGTGATCGAACGGATCGAGGTGCTTGATAACGACACGCTCGATTTTTATCTGCGCAAGCCCGATCCGCTCTTTCCAGGCCGCCTAACCATTGGCATCCTCCCTCATCAGCTCATCACCTCCAACCATCCGTTTCATCAACTCCCCCTCGGTAGCGGCCCGTTGAGGTTCGTGGAGTGGCCAGCGCAAGATAAGCTGATCTTGCTTCGAGTGAATGATGGCCTCACGTTGGAGCTCGTTGTCGTTCTTGACCCGACGGTGCGCGTGCTGAAGCTTTTACGTGGGGAGATTGATCTGATCCAAGGGGATCTGCCACAGGAGCTCGTGGCCTGGCTAGACCATAAACCGGAGGTGGTCGTTCAACGGAGCCGGGGCAGCACCTTTACGTATCTCGGGTTCAATCTCGATGACCCCGTGGTGGGAAATATCGACATACGCCGCGCCATCGCCTACGCATTGGATCGGGAGTCTATCATCGCGTATGTCATGGGCCACGCGGCACGAAAGGCCAATGCCTTGCTGCCGCCCGACCACTGGGCGGGTTACCCCCATCTCCCGGGATATCCCTATGCGCCCGACAGGGCACGCGCACTCATCCGGCAAGCGGGCTATGATATGGAGCGCCCGGTGGAAATCACCTATAAGACTTCCAACCATCCCTTCCGCGTGCGTCTCGCGACCATTATCCAACATCAGCTCCAGCAAGTGGGCATCCACGTCGAACTCAAGAGTTATGACTGGGGTACCTTCTATGGAGACATCAAGGCCGGTCGCTTTCAGATGTACAGCCTATCGTGGGTGGGCTTGCAGCTGCCCGATATCTTTCGTTACGTGTTTCACAGTACCAGCGTACCGCCACAAGGGGCGAACCGTGGCCGGTTCATCAACGCTCAGGCGGACCGGCTGATCGAAGCGGCCGAAAATGCTGTGCACTTGAGTGCACTGGCCGAGCGCTATCGAGTGCTCCAGGCCTATTTGTTGGAAGAGTTGCCCTACGTCCCCTTGTGGTACGAGGACAACGTGTTGGTGAGGAGGCGTGATGCCGTGGGGTATACCCTCGCGCCTGACGGTAACTACGATGGCTTGTCGAGGGTCCGCCGCATCCCGTCGATGTTATTCGAACAGTGACCATGGGAACCCCAGTTACGCCCTATGTGGAAGTGGACCTGGCTCGCCAACGGCTTCGCCTTTTTAAAGGCGTGCAGGTGTTGGCGGATTATAGCGTCTCGACGGCCAGAAATGGCGGCGGCGAACTCTACAATAGCGAATGTACACCCCGGGGCAAACACGTTATTCGGGCCAAGATTGGATGTGGGTATCCGCTCGGTACGGTGCTCATCGAGCGCAGGCCTAGCGGAGAGATCTACACGGCGGAACTCCGTAGAAAGTATCCCAAGCGTGATTGGATACTGACCCGTATTCTTTGGTTAAGCGGTGTGGAACCGGGGCGAAATCGGGGCGGTGAAGTGGATACCTTACGACGATGTGTCTATATCCATGGGGCCCCTGATGACGTGAACATGGGGGTACCTGGCTCGCGGGGGTGCATTCGCATGCGTAACGCCGACGTCGTTGAATTATTTGACCGCGTATCCATAGGTACCCCTGTTCTCATCCTGGAGAACTCCTGAACGGCTGGGGAAGGCGCTTGCCTTAGCCGATGTCCGATTTCGGGCTCCCGGAGCGCCTGCGACAGCCTTTTCCCCTCGAGTGCGGTTCATTGGCGCCGTGCCGATATCGAATCAAACCGTTAGGCTCAGCGGTTCTCTACGGTGCGGAAAACCAGCGCTGAGGGGGTGATGTAAGGCGGGTGGGCAAGCCCGCCAGTGGGTGCGCTTCGATGCTCACCGGGCGCTGCGCACTCGCGTGTCAACCGATCCCCTCGTTGTGCGTTAATGTTTGTGTTGAGGCTTATTAACCACAATTGAGGGCTCGGAAATGAAGACAGATAGCTTGTTTATCAGCGCGCTGTTCGGCGTACTTATGGCGATGCCGGCTCTTGCCGACGAGTATGATAAGGGTGCGCGTATTGAGCATCGCTTCGATGAGCGGGGCGATCGGATCGAACACCGCCTGGATGCGCGTGGCGACAGAATCGAAGAGCGGCTAGATGCCAAGGGTGATCGAATCGAGGCAGGTCTTGATGAACGTGCCAAGCGGGCGCGCGAGGCCGGTCGCCAGGACCTTGCAGAGTACCTGAAGCATCGCAGTGAGGTGATCAACGAGCGCCTTGACCGTAAGGGCGAGTACAGGGATAGACGACTGGACCATCAAGGGGATCGGATTGGTGCGCGCCTTGACCGCAAAGGCGATCGCCTCGAAAAGCGCTATGATCACAGGGTCGATACGCGCGATCGACGCGGTGAGCGGATTGAGGAGCGTTGGGATGGGCGTGGAGACAGGATCGAAGGGCGGTTGGATGCCAAAGGTGAGCGGATTGAGGCACGTTTTGATGAACGTGCCGAACGGGCACATGAGGCCGGTCGCGATGAACTTGCCAATCGCCTGGAGCACCGGGGTGATGTGATCAATGAACGCCTTGATCAGACGGGCGCGCGCGTGGACAGACGATTGGACCATCAGGTGGATCGAGTCAATGCGCGCCTCGATGGTGCGAGACAAGGACAGGATCGGCCAGTTGATCGCGCGCACGCCAATTCAGGGGATCGCGGCGAGCGCGCGATGCAACACCTGCACAAGCATAAAAAACCTGTGCATCGGCACGTAAACCATCGTCAACGGTGATAGCAACACGCAGTCGCTCGTTGCTCATGGCGAGGGGCTGCGGACTCATGCGATGAATACGTGCGGACGAGTTCGCAATTTGATGAGAGGCGACTTACGCTGGATAGGACCGACGCCCTCGAGCGTTTCCTTGTCGGCATCCAGGGGCGTGCATTTCGAATGGCAGAGATCGCGACGGGTAATACCGAAGATGCGCTTGATGTCATCCAGGATGCGATGCTTCAGCTGGTGCAGCGGTATGCCGGCCGAAATGAGGCGGATTGGGGACCGTTATTTTATCGGATCCTACAAAGCCGTCTGCGGGACTGGCACCGTCGAAGAACGGTCCGCAACCGGTTTCGTATTTGGCTTGGTGCCGCGCCAGACGCTCCGGCAGACGCAGCAGATCCTGTACAGGCGTTGCCCGACCTGGCTAGGGACGATCCGGAAAAAATGGTGCAAAAGGCCCGGACTATGGACACCTTAGAGCAGGCTTTGCATCGTCTTCCCCTGCGCCAGCAGCAGGCTTTTCTGCTACGTGTCTGGGAGGGACTCGGTGTCGCAGAGACGGCCGCTGTGATGGGCTGTTCCGAAGGTAGCGTTAAGACACACTATTCCCGTGCGGTGCATCGTTTACGTGAAAAGCTCGGTAAGGAGTGGCCATGACTATGGAGGAAAATGAAAAACGCTTCCTCGATTCCGTTAGGCAGGAATTGGATAAGAGCCTTCAGCAACTCGGTCCCGATACGCGCATGCGTATCAACCAAGCACGTCGCCGAGCCTTTGAAAAACAGCCAACGCCACTGTGGCAAACTGGGCTGGTTTCCTCCGCTGCGTTCGCAGCGGCCTGCGTAGCGCTGATCGTTTTCACGCTTGCACAGCCACCGGCCTCAGATCAGGAGTTGATCGTGCAGGATTTGGAGCTGTTTTCCTCGCTCGATAGTCTGGAACTTTATGAGGACCTCGAGTTTTACGAATGGCTTGAGGCTTATGAACAGGCGGGTTAACTGGGTTGTCATTGTAGTGGCGATGCTCCCCCCGTTTGCATTAGGTGCCGATGAAACGAAGCCTGACGAGATGCCCGATTTGGAGCTTCTGGAATTTGTAGGTGAGTGGGAAAGTGCGGCAGAGGAATGGGTTGATCCCGCCATTTTTGATGATCCGATATTGAGTGAGGCTACAGATCAATCGGTTGGACAGGACGATGAATAGGGTTAACCGCTGTCTTGGCATCTTGTTGCTTGCCTCACTTGCAGCTGCGGTTCCTATTCGCGTGGACGCGGGTGATGGCGTCTCGTGGCGGGGGCTTGCGCCAGAGGAACAGAAAATCCTGAAGCGCTTTGAGAGGGAGTGGGACCAATTACCACCTGGGCGGCAAGAACGTTTGCAAAAGGGAGCACGGCGTTGGCAAGAGATGACCCCCGAGCAACGCGTAAAAGCGCGTGACACACTCAGCCGTTGGCGATCGCTCGAGCCGGAGCAGCGGGAGCGAATTCGCAAGCGCTATGAACGTTTTCGTGCGCTTCCACCAGAGCAGCAGGAACAGCTGCGTCGCCGCCATGAGTGGTTCATGCAATTGCCTCCTGAAGAGCGCCATGCGCTGCGCGAACGTTGGGAGCAGATGTCACCCGAGGACCGAGGGGCTATGAAGGATGCGTGGGATAAGGCCACACCTTCTGACCGTGGCTGGATGCGGGGGCACCTGCGGGATATGTCTCCTGAGGAACGCCGGGCGTTCCGGGAAAAATGGCAGCAGATGTCACCGGAAGAACGCCAGGACTTCGTTAACCAACGCCCCAAGCCGGATGTCCCACACCCCCACCCGAATCGGGCAACTGGCGAGCGACGGGGTGCGGACAAATAACGATGGAGCGATGCGCCTCATGACCGAGCTACGCGTCGGGGCGTGCCGCGCCGAAAGGGTGGCGGGCGGCAGGCATCAAGGCGTTAAAGACGTTGTGAATTTTTGAAATATAAAGTTCGCGGCGAAATTCTTGTTACGATGCTCTCTGGGATTTGATGGTTTCCCTGATCAAGGTCTGGGCGAATTTCTTAATCTGCATGTCATAGAGCGCCAACTCTCCGCCAGTCTTTATGGCGGAAAGTGCGATTCTTGCGATCAGCATCAACAGCAACAGGACGATAATCCACGCAACAAAATAGGATAGCCGCAAAGCCTCATTATCAGCGAGGTTCTGTTCGCTTTTTGTAGTTGGATTGTCTTGCGGCAACACCGCGTCCTGCTCATCGGTAAGCCCAGATGCGCGCGCCGATTCACTCTGCTTTGACGGAGCGACTAATTTATCTAAATTGGAACCCTTGTCGATAGCGCGCGCAAACCGTTCGATAGCTGCAGGATCACGATATAAGTCCCACGCTTCCTTGATGACTTCTATAGCTGTCCAGAGTCCTACAATGAGAAGCCCGATCCCTGCAAGTCGAACGAATATGCCCATCACGCCGATACCGGATTCTGCCAAGGTGCCGTTCTCCCAATCTCTGTCATTGGTGCCCATTATGTTTTATGGCGCGGGGTTATTTTTTCGCCTATCAGGAAAAGTAGCGGCTCGGCTTAAGTTATTTTAGTAACAGTATACCGTTTTTGCGCGATGGGTGGATTCCAGTGATAATCCGGTCATGTTGCGCTTTTTGATCGCGCGTCTCGCCAGCGCCATGGTCGTTGTCTTTGGCGTGGTCACCATCGTCTTTCTGCTGGTTCATTTGGTGCCTGGCGATCCGGTGGAGGTGATGCTAGGGGAGGCGGCGCAGCCGGCCGATCGGGAATCACTACGGCACACTCTAGGACTGGATCAACCTCTTTGGGTGCAATGGGGTCGGTATATCCAAGGGCTGCTGCATGCGGACCTGGGTGTATCCTTGCATTCGAAGCGGCCCATCGTAGAGATATTGAGGGAGCGCGTAAGCGCAACGGTGGTGCTCGCGGTGGCAGGGCTCGTGGTGGCCGTCCTGATTGCCCTACCGCTGGGTATTTTGGCTGCGGTTCGCAAGGACACGCTGTGGGACCAGGCATCCATGGTGTTCGCGATGATCGGCGTCTCCATTCCCAATTTCTGGATGGGCCCGCTGTTGATTTTGGTGTTTTCGTACTGGCTCGGATGGTTTCCTGTAAGCGGCATGGGAGGGGTAGGCTCTTTGGTGCTGCCTGCGCTTACGCTGGGTACTGCCCTTGCAGCTATCCTCTCGCGCATGACACGCGCCGCGCTTCTTGAGGTGCTGGGAGAGGATTATATTCGTGCGGCCCGTGCCAAGGGCCTGCAGGAGGGGACGGTCATCTTGCATCATGGGTTGCGGAATGCGGCTTTGCCCGTGATCACGGTCCTAGGCCTCCAACTGGGCGCCCTGCTTGCCGGTGCCGTGATTACCGAGACCATTTTTGCATGGCCGGGTATAGGACGGTTGACCGTCGAGTCGATTCAGAGTCGGGACTATCCTGTGGTCCAAGCCTGCGTGTTGTTGATTAGCTTGGGCTATGTACTGGTGAACACACTGACTGACGTGGTGTACGCTGCGCTTGATCCCAGAGTGCAATTGCACACATGAGCATACGATCAGCCGTTCCCGCTACCGTTATTCTGATCTGGTGCTCTGTTGCCATCATCGCTCCATTGCTGCCACTTAAGCCCGATGAAATTCTTTTATCAAAGATTCTAATAGGACCAAGCGCCGATGCGTGGCTGGGTTACGATGATCTCGGTCGCTCTATTGCCGATCGCTTGCTGATGGGCGCACGCACATCGCTCGCCGTTGCTTCTTCTGTCGTATCAATTTCACTCGCATTCGGGACCTTCGTGGGGATTGTAAGCGCTTGGCTTGGCGGATGGTGGGATCATGTCATCGTCCGCATCATTGATGTTTTCATCGCGTTTCCGGGGATCTTGCTCGCTATTGCGCTGGCAGGGCTATTGGGACCAGGGATTGGCAATGCGGTGATCGCCTTGGCTGTTGTCGGCTGGGTAGGCTATGCACGGCTCGCCCGCGCACAAGCGCTGGCTGTCAAGCACCGCGAACATATTGACGCCGCACGCGCCCTGGGCACTGGGCGCTGGCGAATTGGTGTCCGTCACCTGTTGCTGTTGATCTCCGCACCGCTCATCGTGGAAGCGACGTTCGGGATTGCGGGTGTTGTTATTGCCGAGGCCAGTTTGTCTTTTCTGGGATTGGGCGTGCAGCCGCCTGCCGCATCATGGGGGAGCATGATCCGAGACGGTGCGCGCTATATGCTGGTCTCACCGCACATGGTGCTGGCCCCGGGAATTGCCATTGTACTTGTGGTACTTTCCATCAATCTGCTGGGTGACAGGCTACGAGATTGGATGGACGTACGCCTGAGACCATGAATCTCCTGTGCCCTATCGATCCAGAAAGCTAACGGTAATCGAGGGATAGTGATGTCGCTGGGATCCATCATGTTTGACATTGGAGGAGTCGTGTTGCAAGCCGAGGAACGGGACATGCTTAGACAGCCGCGTGCCGGCGGTGTCATCCTATTCTCTCGCAATTACGAATCGTCCGATCAGCTTGTTGCGCTCGTGGACGAAATACATGGGCTCAGGGAACCGCGGCTGCTCGTGGCGGTCGACCAGGAGGGGGGTCGCGTGCAGCGCTTCCGGGAAGGCTTTACCCGGCTGCCCGCCTGTAGCTTACTTGGCGAGCTCTATGCATCGGACCAAGAGCGCGGGTTACGGATTGCCGAAGAGATAGGATGGCTAGTCGCTGCCGAACTACGTGCTGTTGGAGTTGACTTCAGTTTCGCACCCGTGCTCGATCTTAGAAAGGGCGTCAGTAAAGTGATCAATGATCGTGCCTTTCACCGCGGGGGCGAGGTTGTCGCTCTACTCGCTCATGCCTATATGAAAGGCATGAGGAGCGCCGGAATGGGGGCCGTGGGCAAGCACTTTCCGGGTCACGGTTCCGTGACTGAGGATTCGCATCATACCTTACCTGTAGACAGTCGGCGGTTTGAAGACATCGAAATGGAGGATCTCGTTCCGTTCGAGCGGCTCATTCATTACGGGCTCCCTGCCATTATGGCTGGCCACGTGATCTACCCGCGCGTAGACGATAGACCGGCTGGTTTTTCGCCAATATGGTTGCAACACATACTGAGAAACCAGCTCGGATTTCAAGGCGCTATTTTCAGCGATGATATTGGCATGGCTGCGGCGAGTGTGGCTGGTGATTTCGTGCAACGCGCCCACAGCGCCTTGAATGCAGGTTGCGATATGGTACTGATCTGTAACAATCGACAAGGGACATCCGAGATCTTAGACAACCTCGCCGTCAGCCCCGATCCGACCTCCCAGGTACGATTGATGCGAATGCATGGGCGACCTGCGCAAGATCGTCTTGCGTTACGAAATGACGCGAAATGGCAACGTATCTCACATGAAGTCGACGCCATCGAACAGGCACCCGAACTTAATCTCGGCAACGATGAGTTGTTCTAGGTCAAAGGCTGGGGCGATTGTACGATTACCGATGGTGCGCAACAGCCCAAGGTTCAGGACGACACCGATTGATCAGCGCTTCTGTCACCGCGGAAAGATCACCATGCGGATTTTGCTCGTAATCATTCCGGCGCTTTTCGCCTTTGCACCAGGTTGGGCTGAGCAAGCGTCATCTCGTGTTTGCGAGCCTCTTGTGCCGGCGTCTAGTCAGGCTTTTGTTTCGATTAAGCATTCGAGAGGATTGTTGTGGGAAGTCTCAAAAGCTGGCGCCAAACCTAGTTATGTGTTCGGTACAATGCACGTGGTGGACCCGCGCATTGTTATGTTGCCGCCTGCGGTTGAAGCGATATTCAATCGGAGCGATAGCTTTGTCATGGAAGCGGTGATTGATGATTCACAGGCGTTGGAATTTTCGCAGATGATGTTTTTCACAGACGGAACTCGCCTTGATGCACTGTTGGGCGATCAGCTTTTTGAGATGACTGTAAGCGCGCTGGCGAACTATGGGATATCAAGGGAGGTCGCCGAGAACATGAAGCCTTGGGGCGCCTATCTGACGTTGAATATGCCGCATGCAGTCGGTGTGCCGCTGGACCTTATGTTGCTCGAGAGTGCTCGAGCCAACGGGACCGCCGTGTATGGGTTGGAGACCCTCGATGAACAGGCGCGTGTTATGGATGATCTGGCAATCGAAGACCAGGTAAATCTGCTGCGGGACGCCGTGTGCAACTATGATACCGTCCAGAAGGACGTCGAAGAGATGAAGGAACGGTATTTGGCCCGTGACCTCGCCGGGTTGTGGGCCTTTACAGATCGATATGAGGTACAGGATACAAAGGGTTATGCAAACCTCATGAAAAGACTTCTATCAGACCGTAATCGGGCTATGGTGGAGCGGATGCAGCCAATGCTGAGGAAAGGCAATGCCTTCATTGCCATTGGCGCACTCCACTTACCGGGGAGTCATGGGGTGTTATCACTTTTGGAGGAACACGGATACACCATCACAGCGGTTTATTGATCGCGCCCTCTCGCCCAATCCCAGATGAACTTTGACCTTAAAACAGTGCAGTATGTCATGATGATGGCGACAACAGCCCACCCTCACGGGGAGTGAAAGAATGGAAACGGGGAAAATCCTGCAGACACTGACCGGCTTTCTTGGCGAACACTCCTGGGTGGGTCAGGTCTTCATCGTGGTTTTTGTGGCGCTGCTGGTTGACTTCCTGCAGCGGCGCCTGCTGAACCGGTTGTATGCGAAATTCCAGACAACGGAAAGGTATTGGGACGATGCACTGGTCGATGCGCTCAAAAAACCGCTCAGCGTGTTGATCTGGGTTCTTGGCATCGGCTTCGCGGCCAGTATCGTTGGCCAGGAGACAGAGGCCGTTATCTTTGCGGCTGTGCAGCCCATCCGTGATACCGCCGTCATCGCGGCCTTGGCGTGGTTTATGGTGCGCCTCATCCGGCGGGCGGAAGTGAACATGATTGCCCGGCGGGAGGCAACGGGCGAATCGTATGATCGCACCACGATGGACGCCATTAGCAAGTTGCTGCGGCTGTCCGTTATCATCACCGCCATACTGGTGGCAATGCAGACGCTGGGTTTCAGCGTGGCAGGCATACTCGCCTTTGGCGGCATCGGCGGGGTTGCCGTTGGCTTTGCGGCCCAGGATCTGCTGGCCAATTTCTTTGGCGCCGTGATGATCCATCTGGACCGCCCGTTTGAGGTCGGCGACTGGATCCGATCCCCTGATCGAGACATCGAAGGCACAGTGGAAGAGATTGGTTGGCGGCTCACCCGCATCCGTAGATTCGATAAGCGGCCTCTCTATGTCCCCAATTCCGCGTTCACCAAGATCGCTGTGGAGAATCCGTCGAGGATGCACAACCGGCGGATCAAAGAGACCATGGGTATACGCTATGACGATGCCAACAAAATGGGCAAGATCGTGCAAGATGTGGAAAAGATGCTACGTGAGCATCCGGAGATCGACACCAAGCAGCTACCCCTGGTGAACTTTGACACTTTCGCGCCCTGTTCGCTTAACTTCTTTATTTATGCCTTCACCAAGACCACGGACTGGGCCAAATACCATCAGGTGAAACAGGATGTTCTGTTAGGTATCCTGGAGATCATCGCTTCCCACGGTGCGCAACTGGCTTTCCCGACCTCGACGGTACACGTCCCGAATGGCCTGGCGATCGGGCATGGAACTGTGGAACAGAGGGCTGAGCCACATGAACGCCTGGCTCGCTAGCATTCCATGTCTATGACCGCACTGGAATCGGGCTTCAGCGGAGTTCGGTTCGCAACAATTTGGCGTCACAGCAAGTTTGTGCCTGTGTGCCCTTGCTTACGGACGGGCTATCTGTACCCTTAGCGCGATGGACGTGGAATTTACAAAGATGCACGGGCTCGGCAACGATTTCGTGCTCATTAATGGGCTCACGCGACCCGTTAACTTGAGCCGGGATCAGATCCGACTTGTGGCGGACCGTCGATTTGGAGTCGGTTGCGATCAGGTATTGTTGCTGAAGCCTGCGGAGACCCAGGGTGCAGATGTGCGCTTTCAGATTTACAATGCTAATGGTAGGGAAGTCGAACAGTGCGGGAATGGCGCACGTTGTGTTGGTCAGTATCTTTGGCAACGCGGTCTGGTGAATGCGGACCCGATCGCACTGGAGACCATTGACGGCCTTGTGACGCTGTACCGTCAAGGCGACGGGCAGGTGAAGGTCAATATGGGGATACCGCGTCTTAACCCTGGGGAGATCCCAATGCTTGCCAAATGCTGCGCAAACGGTTATGTACTAAAGGTGGGAGATCAGAAGGTCCAGATCAGTGCGGTGTCCATGGGTAATCCCCACGCCGTAATTCAGGTTGACGATGCCGAGACAGCCCCAGTTAACTCTCTTGGCCCGCTGATTGCACAGCACGAAGTATTTCCGAATGGTGCGAATGTCGGCTTTATGCAGGTAATCGATGCTTCCCACATTCGCGTGCGGGTCTGGGAGAGAGGTGTCGGGGAGACTCTGGCTTGCGGGACGGGTGCATGTGCAGCCGCTGTTACGGGACGTTTGTTATCCTTAGTCAATGAAGAAGTGGACGTAGCACTGCCGGGAGGGCATCTGCAGATCAGTTGGAAGGGCGGAAGTGAACCGGTCTGGATGACGGGTCCTGCGACTCAGGTATTTGAGGGGCGGATCACGCTATGACGACTCAAAAGAAGATTGGGCTAGAGCCACAGCTCGTTACAGAGGAAGCCGTGGCCGCTTATCTGAAAGAGAATCCTCGCTTCTTTGTTGATCATCCCGATCTGTTGGCTGAACTCGATATCCGACATGCCAGCGGAGATGCCGTATCCCTCCTTGAACGCCAGGTTGCGGTGCTTCGTGATCGAAACCGCCAGCTGCACGGGAAGTTGCGAGAACTGGTGGAAATCGCTCGTGGCAATGAAGAGTTGGCCCGCCGCATGCATCGCATGATCTTGAACCTGATGGATGCTGACAACCCTGACGCGGTGTTTCATGCCCTAAGGGAGCACCTGCGCAGCGACTTTAAGGCCGATGTCGTCATCGTGCGCGTGTTTGCCAAAGCGGCCGGTGACACAAGCGCGTTGGGAGAAGAATTTGTTGGCAAGGATGTTGCAGAGAAGGAGCTCTTTGAGGAACTCATCGCCGGCGGGCAGCCTCTATGCGGTCGCCTGAAGCGCAAGCAGCAGGCTTATTTGTTCGGCAGCGAACGTGACGATATAGCCTCAGCGGTACTGGTTCCTCTCCACGGCGTGCGTTGGGGCGGAGTGATGGCGATCGGGAGCTTTGATCCACAGCGCTTCCACCCCGGCATGGGGGTGGAGTTGCTTGCGAACATGAGTGATATCATTAGTCTAATCCTGAGCCCCTGGATCGCCGCTTAGTCGGCGTCACTTATTTGCAAACCTCAACCATCGAACGGTTTCTCCAGACCCTCAATCACCTGTCCGTCAACACCCGCAGCGCCTACCAGCGGGACTTGGGCTTTCTGGTTTCATTCTGCAGCAGAGAGGGCATCACTACTTGGCGAGCGCTTGAGGCTGGGCACGTGCGCGCTTTTGTCAGCTGGCGTCATCGCCAGGGCATTGGTGGGCGCAGCCTACAACGTAATCTGTCGGCGATCAGAGCGTTTTACAAGTTTCTTTTGGATGAGGGAATTGTGACCCATAATCCCGCCGAGGAGATCTTCGCACCTAAAACGCCACGCAAACTGCCAAAGGCGCTGGACGTGGATCAAACGGCGCGCCTTGTGGAAATCGATTCTGCTGATCCCTTGGCGCAACGCGATCGCGCCATTTTGGAGTTGATGTACTCCTCGGGACTTAGGCTTTCAGAGCTCGTTACCTTGGATGTGGATGAGGTGGATCTCGATGATGCCATGGTGAGCGTGTTGGGCAAGGGCAACAAACGTCGTTATGTACCCGTGGGGCGGTATGCTATTGAAGCGCTGAAACGGTGGCTGCCGGTCCGCGCGACGTTGGCTGGCTCACCGGAGGAAGCCCTTTTTGTTAGCCGCCGAGGTCAGCGCCTAGGGGCGCGGGCTGTGCAGGAGCGGCTTAGACTGTGGGCTATTCGACAGGGGCTTGCAGTCCATGTTCATCCCCATATGCTCCGGCACTCATTCGCCAGCCACCTCTTGGAGTCGAGCGGCGATCTGCGCGCTGTGCAGGAGTTGTTGGGCCACGCGGACATCAGCACCACACAGGTCTACACGCATCTGGATTTTCAGCACCTCGCGAAGGTCTACGATGCCGCACACCCGCGCGCTCGCAAGAAAAAAACTCAGTAACCGTACCCACGGCCGTTGTTCTGAGGATGCACCATCCCTATTGGGCGAGCCTTTCTGAGGACGTCGCGAGTTCGTGTACAATGCCCATTGTCAGTAACTGAGTTCAAGTTTTTGGAACAGTTTCACGGTACTACTGTCCTTTCTGTGCGTCGTCATGGTCGAGTGGCGATCGGCGGCGATGGGCAGGTGTCGCTCGGTGATACCATCATCAAGGGTAACGCCCGCAAGGTACGTCGCCTCTTCCACGATACTATCCTCGCTGGGTTCGCTGGCGGTACAGCAGATGCCTTTACACTGTTCGAGCGATTCGAGGGAAAGCTGGAAAGGCACCAGGGAAATCTGATGCGCGCTGCCGTCGAACTGGCAAAGGACTGGCGCACCGATCGCATCTTGCGCCGCCTCGAGGCAATGCTCGCGGTAGCGGATAAGACGACTTCGCTCATTATCTCCGGGAATGGGGACGTGATCGAACCTGAGGGTGATCTGATGGCCATTGGTTCTGGAGGCCCCTATGTTCAGGCTGCGGCGCGTGCGCTGCTGGATCATACGGATATGGATGCACGGACCATCGTTGAGACCGCACTTAATATCGCGGCCGACATCTGTGTGTATAGCAACCACCAGTTGACCATCGACGAGCTGGACGTAACGGACGGCAAATAGTCCTTTTGTTCAATGACGCTGATGAATGAGCTGACACCACAAGCCATCGTCAAGGAGCTGAATAAGCACATTGTGGGACAGACCGCGGCAAAGCGGGCAGTGGCTATCGCCTTGCGTAATCGTTGGCGCCGAGCCCAGGTGCCTGAAGAGCTTAGGAATGAAATTACCCCAAAGAATATCCTGATGATCGGGCCTACAGGGGTGGGCAAAACGGAGATTGCAAGACGCCTCGCGAAGCTTGCCGACGCGCCATTTATAAAAATTGAGGCGACGAAGTTTACCGAGGTGGGATATGTGGGTCGTGATGTCGACTCGATCATCCGGGATCTGGTGGATGTCGCTGCCAAGATGACCCGGGAGGAAGAACTTCGCAAGGTACGTCATCGTGCGGAACAGGCAGCCGAGGCGCGTGTGCTCGATATTCTATTGCCTCGGGCTCGAGGCCTTAACAGGGACTCCGATGAGGGGGTAGAAGAGACATCATCTACCCGGGAGCGATTTCGCACGATGTTGCGCGACGGAGGGCTTGCTGACAAAGAGATCGAGGTGGAGATTAGCGTACCCGCAATCGGCGTAGAAATCATGGCGCCGCCGGGCATGGAAGAGATGACGAGCCAGCTACAGGATATGTTTCAGCATCTTGCGGGAGGAAGAAAGCGCGTCCGCAGAGTGAGGGTAAAGGATGCGTTGAGGCTATTAGCCGAGGAAGAGGCGGCAAAGCTCATTAACGAAGAGGACCTCAAGGCGCGTGCCTTGGCCAACGTGGAACAGAATGGGATCGTATTTTTGGACGAGATCGACAAGGTGGCGAAGCGGTCAGAGCATAGCGGGCCCGATGTGTCCCGCGAGGGGGTACAAAGGGACCTTTTGCCGTTAGTGGAAGGATGCACGGTGTCAACCAAATACGGCATGGTAAAGACTGACTTTATTCTCTTTATCGCCTCTGGTTCATTCCATATGGCCAAGCCGTCAGATCTTATCCCCGAACTTCAGGGTCGTCTTCCAATACGGGTTGAGCTAGATGCGCTCGGGGTCGAGGACTTTGTTCGAATTCTCACAGAGCCCGAGGCTGCGTTGACCGAACAATATGCCGCGTTGATGCAGAGTGAAGGGGTTACGGTAGTCTTTACCAAAGACGCGATCAGCCGGATCGCAGAGATAGCCTGGCAGGTTAATGAGGCGACAGAAAATATCGGAGCTAGGCGGCTGTACACGGTCATGGAACGGCTTTTGGAAGAACTCTCCTTCGAGGCGCCCCACAAACGTGGTGCGACAGTTCAAATCGATGCGACCTATGTGGATTCTCATCTCGGTGCTCTTATTGCAGATGAAGACCTGACGCGTTACATCCTTTAATTGATGTGTGCCGGATAGCCACGCATGTGGACGTGCTCTGCGCAGTACGCGATCCGGAGATAAAGAGACTCCAAAGGACATGGACAAGCCCACGCCTACCGCGATTAACTTGCATCAGGTTTCGCGTGTGCTCGAGATCAGTTTTGATGACGGGTCACATTTCGAGCTTTCCTGCGAACTTCTAAGAGCCTATTCACCATCGGCGGAGGTGCGTGGCCACCACCCCGGGCAAGGTGTTCTACAGACGGGCAAGGAGGCAGTCACCATTCGTGAGATTGAACAAGTGGGAAATTACGCGGTGAAGTTTTATTTCGACGACGGGCATAACACCGGCATTTATTCCTGGGACTATCTGTATGATCTGGGGCGAAATAAGGAGCGCTACTGGCAGGAGTATCTTTTGGCACTTCAGAAGGCAGGGTTCCGGCGCAATCCCGTGAAATGAGCCGCTCTCCTACAACGTATTTTGGCAATCAGCCCGTCTCCCCCGAGGAGAAGACCCGGCGAGTCATGGGCGTGTTTAATGCGGTCGCCTCGCATTACGATGTGATGAACGACCTCATGTCGTTTGGCGTTCACCGCTTGTGGAAGCGCTTTGCGGTTCATCTGGCCGGCGTTCGCTCTGGCCAGCAGGTACTGGATGTGGCTGGGGGCACTGGTGATCTTGCTTATCACTTCGCGAAAATTGTAGGACCTAAAGGCAGGGTTGTGCTTACCGACATCAACCCGTCGATGCTGAGTAGAGGTAGAAGTGCGCTCATCGATCGCGGGTTAGTCGCTAACATCCATTATGTTCAGGCCAACGCGGAACACTTGCCTTTCGGCGATAATATATTTGATTGCGTAACTATTGCGTTTGGGTTGCGAAACGTGTCGGATCAAAGAGCTGCTCTCGCCGCTATGTATGGGAGCTTAAAGTTTGGGGGGCGCTTGGTGATACTGGAGTTTTCGCGCGTGAGGCTACCGCTCTTACGGCGTATCTATGACGCTTATTCATTCAGAGTCGTGCCTTGGCTTGGCAAAGTTGTAGTAGGAGATGACGCCAGCTATCGATATCTGGTCGAGTCGATCCGCAAGCACCCGGATCAGGAATCAGTTGTCAAGTTAATGAGCGAGGCCGGCTTTAGGTCAATTGATTACTACAATCTCTCCGGCGGGATTGTCGCTATCCACAGGGGCAATAAGGTGTGAATGTCGTGACTGGCGAAGTCAATGTTAAATTCAAATGCAGTAGGAAGTCGCTTTGATCCTCCCTGCGCCCTTCATTGCCAGTCTTGAGAGGTGGTTGAACCGGGTTATCCGCCTCGATCCCGAGGCGGTTCGGGCATTCGGGGAATTGTCGGGCAAGGTGATTGCCATAGAGCTGATCAAGCCAGAGGCCGTCCTATTTATTTTGCCGTACTGCGACGGAATTCGCTTGCACACAGCGTTTGACGGCGATGTTCATGTGCGTATTGTGGGCAGGCCGTTGGCGCTCCTTTCGATGGCAAGGCGCCATGGGGGCAATGAACCCAAACCTTCCGGTGACGTGGAAATCAGTGGAGATGTGCGGCTTGCTCAGCGATTTCAGCGGATCATGGACAATATGGATATTGATTGGGAGGAACTGTTATCACATTGGGTTGGAGATGTCGCCGCCCATCAGATAGGTAATTTTGCGAGAAGCCTACGCAATTGGGTGAGTGAGACACAGCATTCGTTGGAGATGGATGTGGCCGAGTACCTCCTGGAGGAGAGCCAGCTTGTCGCGCGTCGGGAGGATGTCGACGAGTTTGTGGGGGCGGTGGACACGTTGCGAGGCGATCTGGATCGGCTCGAAGATCGCCTTAAGCGAATTGAGCGTGGTGCTTCGAGAACGCGGCAGTAGCGTGATGCTGACGCCAGGACAGGTTCTTCGGCTCTTGGCTATCCAACGGGTACTCATCCGTCATGGCCTGGATGAGATCATCTTCGCGACGCATCTGCTTAGGCCAGTCAGATTTTTACTCTACCTTTTGCCATGGAACTGGGTGCGCTCCCATCAGGCGCCCAGAGCAGTGCGCCTGCGCCGGGCTCTTGAGGATCTCGGTCCGATCTTTGTGAAGCTTGGACAACTCCTGTCTACGCGCCGGGACCTGTTGCCGGAGGACATCGCGGATGAACTGGCAAAGCTGCAGGACAGCGTTCCCCCTTTCCCCGGTAATGTGGCAAGACGGATCATCGAAAAGGCATACGGAAAAGGTGTGGACGAGGTGATTATGGAATTCGATGAGACACCGTTTGCCTCTGCCTCAATCGCGCAGGTTCATGCGGCGCGATCACGAGATGGCCGGGAGATGATCGTCAAGGTTGTGCGGCCGAGTATCGAGAAAGGGATCCGTCGCGATGTAGGCCTGATGTATATTCTTGCGGAGCTCGCTGAGCATTACTGGCGTGATGGCAAGCATCTTCGTCCAAGCCGGGTCGTGGCAGAATTTGAGAAAACGTTGCTGAATGAACTGGACCTAATGCGGGAGGCAGCCAATGCCTCGCAGCTGCGGCGAAATTTTGCTGGTTCAGATCAATTGTATGTCCCGGAAGTCGACTGGGGGCTCACTCGTCGCAACGTGATGGTTATGGAGCGCATCTCTGGGATCCCTGTCAATGATATTGATGGCTTGAGAAGAGCCGGTATCGATCTGAAGTGGCTTGCCGAGGCAGTTGTGGAATCATTCTTCACCCAGGTTTTTCGTGATCGTTTCTTCCACGCAGATATGCACCCGGGCAACATCTTCGTTACGGTCCCCAATGCAGGTCAACGTGCCAGGTTTGTGGTCGTGGATTTCGGAATTATGAGTTCGCTGAGCGAATACGATCAACGCTATCTGGCAGAAAATTTCTTGGCTTTCTTGAAGCGGGATTACCGCCGGATTGCTGAATTACACGTTGAATCTGGCTGGGTACCCGCTGGGACCCGAGTTGACGAGTTTGAATTTGCGATCCGTACCGTCTGCGAGCCGATATTCGAGCGCCCCTTGAAGGAGATCTCATTTGGTCGCTTGCTGCTTCGGTTATTTCAGACAGCGCGCCGCTTCAATATGGAAATTCTTCCTCAGCTTGTTCTGTTGCAGAAGACGCTCGTCAACGTCGAGGGGCTAGGCCGCAATCTCTACCCCGATTTAGACCTTTGGCAGACGGCAAGACCACTGCTCGAGCGATGGCTGCGTTCTCGCGCGGGCATCCGGGGGCTGGTGAAGAACACCCGGGAGAACTTCCCTCTATGGGCCGAGAAGCTGCCCGATCTGCCGAACAAGTTGATCGATCTGGTTGAGCGTGCGAGGAAGGGTAAACTGCATGTTGAATGGCAATCAACGGAGATCGAAAAGCTGCGCCGCGAGATTCGGCGGACGAACCGGCGAAGTGTGCTCACTATCGTTGGCTCAGCATTTATCATCAGCGCCTCCTTGGTGTTTGCCCTTGATGGATTCGCGCCCATGATGCTGGGCAATGCCCCGCTCTTGACCTGGTTATTAGGAGGTATGGGTGTGGTGATGTTGTTCGCCGCATACGGCGAGATGTGATGGGTGCCGATCAGGATCTGACCAGCGCGCGCTCCACTTCATCGCGCTTTCCCTTGCCCGCGAGCGCCTCGATCAGGCTGAGCGCGAAATCCATTGCGGTTCCTGGACCCCTCGACGTGATGACTGTGCCGTCTCGGACTACAGGCTCATCTGATACCGTAAGGGATCCGTGATCCACACTGTCCAGAATACCCGGGTAGGCCGTTACCCTTTTGCCCTGTAGGAGCCCCGCATTCGCCAACACCTTGGGTGCCGCGCAGATCGCGGCGGTGAATTTCTCGGAATTGGCCATCTTCTTCAAGAGGTCCTTCACACGCGGGTCCTGGTCGAGATGCTCAGCCCCGAGCAGCCCACCAGGCAATACGACCATGTCAAAATCGCGCGTGAGCGCCTTGTCGAGATTGGTATCGGGCATCAACCTTACGCCGCGACTCGCGGTCACCGGCTGATCATCGAGGCCCGCGGTGACAACCTCGATACCGGCTCGACGCAGCAGATCGATAACGGTGACCGCCTCTAATTCTTCGCATCCGTCGGCGAGGGGGACAAGGACAGTTGCCATTCTCGGTTACTCTGTGTGCGTAGAGCGATCATCTCTTTGAGGCTTACCAGACGGACCCCTTTGTCGTTGAGTGTCGGCAGCACCTCGGTTAAGAACATGATGGTGTCGGGATGTGGGTGAGCGATGGCCAGGGCGGCGCCGCGCTCTCTGGCCAAGGTGATCAGCCGCTCAAACTGTGCCTCTATATCTCTTGCGTCTTGAATGTTGTCGAGGAACACGTCCCGACTGAGATAGGGCACGTGGTTTTGCCTGGCGATCTCCGCCGCGACCGTCAGAGGACTGGTCCGACTATCCACAAAGAAATAACCATGTCCTCGGATCGCCTCCATCAACCACCGCATGGGTCCCGGATGGCGGGTCAAGAGGCTCCCCATGTGGTTGTTCACTCCGGTTGCCAGTGGCACCGATAGGAGTGCACGTTCAAGCGTGTCGGTGAACTGGGCCCGGCTCATATCGAGCGTGAGCGCACCCGGCCCCAGCAAATGGTCATCGCTTACAGCTTGCATCGGCATATGCAGCAGCACTTCCTTGCCGTTCTTCCGGGCGGCTTGGGCCAATTCCTTGCCATTTGGCGAAAAGGGCAGGATGGCATAGGCCAGTGGCCCGGGAAGCCCAACGGCCTTGAGGCCCTCGTGGAGCCCGTAACCCATGTCGTCGATGATGATCCCGATATGCGGGGTCGGTGCCTGCTCGTCAACCCCTTGGGCTGACATTCCCATCATGCTCACCCAGAAAGCAATCCCGCCAGTCCATAGGCCGATTTGCATCTGGCGATTATTCATTGTCAAGCTCAAGTGGATTTTTGATTGAGTATGGCAAGCCCCTTTAGTAGATTGAGTGCTTCAAAAAGCTCATAGTCCGTCGTTGCAAGCGACTCCGTGCCCTCGTTGCTGGATCCAAGTGGCTCACCATCGGATTTTTTGGAATCTTTTTTCGCATTGTCCTCACCGTGATTCTCGAGGTGTCTCGCAAGATGCGATTCTTTGATCGTTGCGACACTTTCTTTGTCGGCAGAAGCCACTTTGAGGTTATTAAGGACGATATCCGGAGTAATTCCTTCGGCTTGTATAGAGCGCCCCGACGGCGTGTAGTAGCGGGCTGTCGTCAGTTTTAACGCGGCGTTGTTATTCATCGGCAGGATAGTCTGCACCGATCCTTTACCGAAGGTCTGTTTGCCGACAATCAGGGCGCGTTTATGATCCTGGAGCGCACCGGCGACGATCTCTGATGCAGATGCTGAACCCTCATTAACGAGGACAACCATTGGGGCACCCTTTAAGAGGTCAGGGGGCCTTGCGGTGAATTTTAACTCAGAGTCGTTCACGCGACCTTCTGTATATACAATCAAACCTTTATCTAGAAAGACATCTGAGACAACGACAGCAGCGCTCAGGATCCCGCCCGGGTTGTTGCGAAGATCCAGAATCATCCCCTTAAGTTGTCCGCCGTTTTCCTTCTTGAGTTTGGTCACTTCGTCGCGCACATTGTCACCGGTCGCAGCCTGAAAGTGCGACACTCGGATGTAGCCAAATCCCGGATCCAGCGTTCGGCCCTTGACGCTCTGCACGGTGATGATTGCCCTGGTTACCGTAATCGTAAGCGGTTTTTCTTCACTTTCCCGCACGATCGTCAGCGTGATATCCGTGCCGGGAGCGCCGCGCATGATCCTGACGGCCTCATTCAAGGGCATCCCCTTAACAGGGGTATCGTCTAAGCGGATGATCAAATCACCCGCCTTGATCCCGGCACGCTGGGCTGGCGTGTCATCGATGGGTGCAATAACCTTGACGAATCCGTCCTCCATTCCGACTTCGATACCAAGTCCGCCAAACTCTCCTGTCGTTCCTTCCTGAAGTTCCTTGTAGGCTTCCTCATCCAGGTAGTCAGAATGCGGATCGAGGCCGGCTAACATGCCACGGATCGCGTTCTGCAAGAGGTCCGAGTCGCTTACCGGTTCCACATAATCGGATTTAATCTTGGCAAAGACCTCGGTAAATGTTCGGAGATCATCCAAGGGCAGTGCTTTGGTGTCGCCTTTGGCCCCTGTTTCAGCGTCACCCTGGCCAATGGCAATTTGCACCCCGAGGAATACCCCGAGAATGAGGATAAGAATGTTTCGCGCCACAGATTTCATTGGGATCACTCCATGCACAAGATTAGGAGCCATTTCTGGCCTGATTTACGCGGGTCAGCCATGTGACTCGGGCTCTTTCGCCACGGCGCCGCAGCCTGATTGCCAAGCTCTGGTAAGCGTGGGTAACGGATAAGCATACAAGTGCAAGGCGTTGGGTGACAAGCTGTCTATTGGCTGAGGCGACTCCTGCGGCACCAAAGTGCGGGATTCTGGGGCTCCCCGTCATGCCTGATCTCGAAATAGAGACCGCTCTCGCTCTGCCCGCCGGTATTACCCACACTTGCGATGACTTCACCGGCCTCAACCCAGTCCCCGACCGACTTGTAAAGACTCTGGTTGTGTCCATAGATGCTCATGTACCCTTCGCCATGGTCAACGATAATCAAGAGACCCAGGTTCCGGAACCACTCCGCGTATACCACACGCCCGTGGTTGATTGCACGAAGCTCTTCGCCAGATGACGCACGGATGAATACACCCTGTCGCGTAAGCATGGCGTCTTGCGTCGGACTGCCAAAGTGGGTCACAACCTTCCCGTCAACGGGCCAAGCGAGCTTGCCCTTGAGACTCGCGAACGGCTCCACAGTATCGGGTAGCTCACCAAGTGTTTGTTCGACCTCACCCAATGATTTGACCAGCGCTTCTAGCCGGCGTTCATCGGTGCGCAGTCTGGTAACCTCCTCGCCGTGTCGATCAAGTTCATCATGCAGCCGGGCGATCAGCTGCTTTCTCGCGACTTGGTGTGCCTTGACCCTGTCTATGTTGTGAAGTTGCTCGCTCCGCAGCTTTTGTAGCGCATCCGTTTCGCGTTTTATCCCTTCCTCAATGGAGGTCAACGTATTGAGTGTATCTTTGGCAAGTGCGATTCGGTCCGCACTTGCGCGGCTATGGTATTCATAGTACACGAGCGTTCGTCCCAGGGCAGAGGGGTCCTTTTGATTGAGTAATAGCTTTAAAAAGTCATGTTGGCCAATCATGTACGCCGCGCGGATCTGACGAGCCAAGTTTTTTTGCTCACCGATTAGCTCACTCTGACTCGCGCGCTTGGTTTGTTGGAGTTCTTTCAAGGCCTTAAGTTTTT